>CAYXQX010000341.1:0-4973 GCA_964467485.1 uncultured Porphyromonadaceae bacterium
TCACTTTATCTTTGTAGAGCT
Organism: uncultured Porphyromonadaceae bacterium; assembly: GCA_964467485.1. Taxonomy (GTDB): domain Bacteria; phylum Bacteroidota; class Bacteroidia; order Bacteroidales; family UBA12481; genus JAUVKA01. The sequence continues at coordinate 22 of CAYXQX010000341.1, forward strand.
CAGAATTATCAGTGACCAAAATCTATTCAAATTTGTTTTTAAACCACAAAATCACTCCTTGGGTGGTCACCTCTTTAGCACCTGACGGATCCAATGCAAATAACCCAGCGATCCCAATAGATTTTTCACCAACAATAGGGGTTGTTGAAAATAACTCCCACCCATCTAAACCCATCTCATCAAGTTTCAACATTACATTTTCACCTGCAAAAGTACGTCTCTTAGTTTCAGTTGAGAACTCCAAGAATTGTGTGGTAATCATCCCCCCAAATCTTTCTTTTGATTTCACTTGTTTTGTATAATAAAACCCCTTTTGATATTGCCACTTTGTCATCATAATCTCCTTACTTATGTAATTATCCATATCAACATGGTTATTCATTTGATGTCTAATCAAAAATCAATCTCCCCATCGTAATCCCCATCCATGGCGTCCATGATCTCAAAACCCGCTACGTGAGGATCCGGAGCGCCTGGTTGGTTTAACCCCCAGAACTCAATATCTTGATCAGAAAATCCCTTCTCATGATAATCCTGTCGGTTATATCCATTAGGAAATCTATCATCCCTCAAATCTTTTTCAAAGCCAAACAAATTTCGATTATCCATAATTCTCCTCCTAATTGAGGTATCTATATTTTTACACCGATTATCCTGATAAAGCTTTCACTCCTGTAATGTAAAGATTACACCTTGAAGATAAAATAATGCTAGCAGAATCGAGCTCAAAAACTTATTTAACAAAGGGGCATTTAATGAATTACAAATGGATAGTGGAGTGCGGAGGTCCTACGATATGGCTCAATATAGCACCTACCTAAAATCCAGACCTATTAAATCTCCATGACTTGCCATATTTATTATAAAACCCGAGGAAGGATACGATGTTCTGTAAGGAATGTGGAAAATCAATACCAGATCAAAGTAGTTTCTGTCAATTTTGTGGGGCCGAACAAATTGGGTACTCAGTGAGTTTATCTGCGAATCGGCCTGCTAGAATTAACTCCAATGTCGATATAAAACCAGTAGCACTAGATCAATCAGAGCCATCATCTGGAGCGAAAACACTCGGGGGTATTTCTCTCGCTTGTGGAATAGGCGGGTTGATATTATTCGGAATTCCCCTAGGGATTGCCGCGATTGCGTGTGGCATACCTGCGATAAACGGAGGTGCTAAGAATGGCATAGCCGGGATAATCTTAGGAATAATTGATATCCTCCTGGCTATTATTATCCTTGCTGCTGGATGGTGGTAAACATAATACTAATTCTACTCACGTGCAATTCACGTGCATAAGGGGTGGAAATAATCCACTGGATGCACCAAAATGTATCTCAGAAAGCAAGAGAGTCGAGTAAAAGTGCACTGGAAAGACAGTGTACTACTCAGTGTAAAAGGCTTCTAAGGACTTAAAATCCCCCGGTTCACACCATGTGGGTTCAAGTCCCACTAGCTATACTAGACTTATTTGAGAAAATTCCCCTCGGGAAATCTCAGATAAAACAAGAAAAGCCTGTGTCTGCGCAGGCTTTTTCTTTTTAGATTTATCTTCACGTGCAATTGACGTGCAATTGGTAACATTTAGTAAACAAGATACAAATCTTACAAATGCAGATCTAAGCCATTCCAATTCATAACAACCCATTTCCCATTAGGATTCCCATGGGCGACCATATCTCCAGATTCATCTTCACAAACCATCCGGAAGGTGGTTTCCTTGGATTTAATCGTATCTTGAGTTTCAATTTCCAATATCACTTTTATTTTTGTGATAGATGGAACTGAGTGATCCATTTCCGTAAAAATATATTCGAGCAGTTTGTAATCCTCGTACACTTCTCTCAACATTCTCGGCAGTGGCTCTTCTGCATATTTTGTGAAAAGACCAGGAATAAAATCACACATATACCCAAAATTGTTTTTCACCCACCAAGAAAGGAACTCAGTTAATGCTCTTTCTGGAGTTGACGTTTCAAATACTGAAGGATCCGGGCTCTGACCAACTTTAGAAAAATCAAAATCTCGGGGAGTCCAATTTTCCCATCGTTCTTTTTCTCTTATTGATTCGGAGATGCTGTTTATTGTCTCCTTAATACTCTCCGGCGGATCCTCTTCTGGTGGCTCAGTTATTCCTCTTTCAACTTTGATTGCCCATTCACGGACTGCGAACAGGGCTGCCCAAGTCTTAGCTGCAACCATCTTGTTAGCATAACCCAAATCACGCCCATGCATAATTCCATGACGGTATGGAATATTGATTTGAGTGGTTCTTGTTGTATTCCTTCCTTTTCTGAATATCTGTGATAGTCGCGTAAGACCTTTACTATGTGCAGCGAGTGAATCCCAAGCTTCGAGTTTTGTATCCTTTGCAAAGAAAGATCTTTGTTTCTCATGGAGGTCGCTAACTAAACCATCGATCTGAGCCAATACTACAGGTATAGAGGCATGATATCTTTCTGCTTTATAGTCTTCCAACGCTTTTTTTGTTAGTTCCATCCGTGGACTGAAAGAACTTACGGGAACCATTGTCCATAATTCCTTCTCAACAAAATCTGAGTTAAAGTACTCAACCAATACTTCCTCAGCTTTATCTAAGTTTCCTTTCTCTGCTTCTTGAATCGCACTTTTTACTACCTCCAAGTTCATACGTTCAAACATAATCCAGCCTCTCGAAGCAAATGTATCATTGAACCGATCAGGGATAGTTGAAGAATCCCTTATTTGGTCAGCTAGAATTTCGAGTTCTTTAAAAGCGGATTCTATACTTGAAGTATCAGCACCAAGTGCTGATAGCAGTGGCTTTATCAAAGGATATGCATCTTTGAATGACTCAAATCCTTGAACTTCATCAAGTAATGCTCGAATCTTATGGACGTCACTTAATTTTTCTGAGTCAGATATGTTAATCTCCTTTGCTCATTTAATATGGGGCAATGTGACAAAGCTACCACTAAGAATTTAAAGGTAAATATTTACCCCGATATGCAATCATTATATACAAAGATTAGAAACAATACTCCTACCAAGTGGATTAAACCCTACATCAACACAAAACCGCTCCTCGCAACAAAGAGCGGTTTATGTTGGTTTTATAAGGTAGACCCTAATTCATGGGCATCCTATTTTTCTAATGACAAGTATCGTACATTTTCATCAGTAAAATCTGCCCATGGTTCATAGACGACCATGAGATTTTCCTCACCAACCGCAGCTTGAACAACAACCCAGCCCTGATATTCTCCCCCAGGAAATAGCGTTCCTTCCAAGATTGGAGAAGGTGCCACTACTGATGGTTGGTCGTAAAGCACACTAGCTGATCCTGTTGATCTAAACTCATATGTGTCGAACATATATGATTGATCCCTTGAGTCTATATTTCTGATATGGGCTTGAACAGCTACATACTCCATCCCATCCTCTGGAGGGTCGTTGAATTGATTAGCTTCTTGCACCATCATCCATGCTTCATCACCCCTCACCACGTCTAGAAGTTGGATTTCCCAGTCATTTGTGATTACTTGCTCACCGAATGCTGCAGGGTTTCCACGACTAGTACCAGTCTCGGTTGGCACAATGCTCTTTAGATCAGGTGGAGCAGTCACAGATGCCCCGGCATCAATAGCAATATATCTGAATCTATCATCATCCCAATTTGCCAATTCATCAAGAATTAAGATCAGATTGGTTTCATCTTCCCTGACAAGATACGATGTCCAACCTAATATTTCTCCCCCAGAATATACCTCTCCATCGAACCCAGGTTCAGGACTAACCGCATACGATGAACTATAGACCGTATGATAACTACCAGTTACATTAAAATCAGTATATCCAAACCAGTGGGTTTCATCGTCCTCATATGTACAAACAGCCTTGATCTGGACTAGGAGATATTCATAACCTTCAGGTGCCGGATCGTTGAACTGATTGGCAGACTGAATTGCAGTCCAGGCATCTTGACCTCGGATAACATCAACAATTTCAATATTCCAGTTTGGAGCAGATACTACTCCTTCATTAGAAAATGGATTACTCCGGCTAAAACCGATTTCAGCAGGTCCAGAAGTTTCTTCTTGCTCAGAAGAACCTTTTTCTTGTAATCCAGATTCTTCTAACATTTCAGTAGCTATCTCACCCATAGTTATTTCCATCTCTGAGACCATCTGTTCAATATCTGCATCAGTAATGCCCTGAGCTTTAGCAGCATCCACTATTTCTTCCTCTATATCCTTTATATTGTCACATTTATCAGGGATTGATGATGACAGTTCATCTGAAGTTATCTCCCCGTCAATCCACTGCCCGATAATAGTTACTAATCCATCAATATTACCAAGTATCTGATCTTTATACTGAGCTAAATCCTCTGGAGATTCCCATTCTGTAATGGCAGTTTTAACTGCACCTATGACCAAGGCATTTCCAAGTACCTCGCCAAATGCCTCCAGCCCATCTATTTCATCAGCTTGAAGTTTTTCTGCAGTTAACAACAAACCTTCATATTCTTCATCACATGCTCGATATAGAAGTGAGCTTGATCCAATCAACGTCTTCCAACTATCAAGATCTACTGAGCTTTCGTCTTGTTTGCCTTCCTGTTCAGCCGTATCGGTATCTGATTGGTCATCTACATCCTCAACATCCCTTTGGGCAGGCTTCGACTCTGTTACATTTTCATCGGGTGGCTGGGCTCCGGAACATGATGCAAAAAGTAATGAGAGCACAACAAAGACGAAAAATACCGACCTTATGGCTCGCTTGTTCTTCATTCATACCTCCAGGTCTAATGAGAATTGAATTAGGCAAGAGTCATTTGAGATTGATAACAAGATCTTCAGAAAATAATCCCATCTCATAAATTATTTTTTTAGGTCGACTGTCTATATCAGTAAGGAAAGCGATAACACCAATTGCCCAGTCATTTTCATACAATGTCATCGATTCAAAATTG
>CAYXQX010000342.1:0-4954 GCA_964467485.1 uncultured Porphyromonadaceae bacterium
ATCGCCTGACATCAGACCATAAATTGTCTCCGTTTCAGGATCAATACCAAATCCATAAAATGATTTTGATATCAAAGGACTTGTTGCTTGTTCTACCGCTTCAATACCTATTTGATACAATCCACCAGCTTCGGCAAAAAGAATATTATCTCCACCTGTATCACAGCTAATACCTGTAGGCCAATAAAAATCACCTGTATGCCCTATCTCAAACCTGGTCTTCACCTCAAGTGTACTAATATCAATCTTAAGTAATTCTGATTTTGTCTCCTCGGAAATCGACCAATCGGCTCCATACACAACCTTACCCTTGCACATCACCCACAAATCATCATTTTTATCCATTGCTAAAGCCTTGGGATTATCTCCAACCTGAAAACTTTGGATCAATTCATCGCTTCCAGAGTCAATAATAGAGATGGTGCTATCACTCGCCCATCCACCTGAATTCGCAACATACACTTTTCCTTCAAACAATAACATCTCCTCAGGCCCAAATCCAACTTCAATAGAGTCTGTTACGGAAAGGCTAACAAGATCAATCACATAAATCAGTCCATCCATTGCACCATTGGAAACATATCCTTTAGAATCATTGATACCCAGGAAATAGCGGGGGTAAGATAAACCATCAATCACACCTACCGAAGAAAAGGTCTCAAGATCAACAACCTCCACTTTCTGACTGTTATTAACTACCAAGTAAGCACGATCACCATGAATAGATATCGACTGAACTACATCTCCTAGCGGCCTGCCATTAACCTGATAGAATAAATTGTTATGAAGCACCATTGAGTCCCTATTAATGTGGCTGATTGAACCATTTGAATTTCCAAACCCTCCTTCATTGGAAATAAATACTCCCTTCGTATATCCCTTATCTATAGTTTCATCAGGATCAATCTTTTCACATGAAGCCAACAAGGCCATTAGAAGTACAGAAAAAAGCAAAAATGTCGTTCTCATAACAATCAATTATTTAGTTTAAAAAGTTTAATTTCATTCCAACAGACCCTGAGATACCGGGGCTGGCATAGGCGCGTATCATTTGATAATGTTGATTACCCAGATTATTAATACGGGCGTATATCTCCATATGCATATTCCTGAACCGATATTTGTAAGCAGAATTAAAATTGATTAGGTGAATAGGATCCAGGGCATAAATTGGATTCATATCACTAGTAGTGAAGCGTTTACCAAGAATTTGATAATTACATCCCAGGGTTATTCCCCTGATCTTAAGATTAAGGCCTATTAAGCCCTGATGCTTAGGAATATAAACCACTGGATTTAGTTCTTTTAAATTATCTTCCTGCGCCCTACTGGAGTTGGTGTAAGAATATTTATAAATCAGATTGGCCTCCCAGCCATGCCATTCAATGGCACTTTTACCATTTAACTCAACACCCTTGCTTATCAATAAATCCTGATTTACCGGATGCCAATATCCTGATGTTGGAATCCACTGAATCCAATCCCAGATTTTCTGATAGAACAATACTGTTTCTATTTCCTGATCAAAAGCCTCTCCGGAATGATTAGACCACTTCCAGGCAAACTCGCCACCCCAGCCCGATTCAGGCGAAAGATCAGGATTACCTCCCGGCTCCCAATACCTCTCGTTAAAAGTTGGGATCCTGAACTTATTGGACACATTGCCCCTAAATAAAATCTGCTGATTTACAGACTTCCATGAGAGGCCGGCTGAAGCCAGTGGCTTGGGGGGGTTAAATGGGTTAAACTCCTTCCTTATTCCAAGATTGACTATCCATCCTTTTTTCCTGTACTTGGCAGCTGTAATCAGACTGTATCTATTCTCCTGTTTTCCAGAACCATAAGCATCTACCATGGCTGAGGGATGCTCGGAATGAGCGCCTAGATCAATAGTCAAATCCCTGCTAATAAACCACCTCCATTCAGCCTTTGAAAAGATGCTTTGTGTATGAATATGTGAATCTATAAGAAGGTCTTTTTGATTACCTCCATTAACTTTAGTATAGTGCAAGCTATCATTCAGATATCCTACCTGCAAAAGAATCCTTGAAGTGCTGAATAGCTTTTTCAACTTAACATACCCCTTTAAAGACCTATCTTCCTGACTGGCATAGGATGCCTGATAAGACCCCATAACAGGCGGTATGTCCTTGCTTTTGTCCTGAAGCCATAAACCAAAATCTATTTGCACATTCTTGTCAAAACGCAAAAATAGATTTTGAATTAAACTCCACTGATCTAAAGTATCATTGACCTGGTATTCTTCTGGAGCTCCCTGCTTATAAGGATCCTTGAATGGGAAGCCATTTTCTGCCTTGATCTTTTGAAATGAAATCCTGTACTGAATTTTTCCTGATGAAATCAAAAAAGAGGGCATCAATGCTCTATAGCCAAAGCTTCCCATTTCGGAGCTAATTGTGACATCATACTTTTTACTCCAATTTGCTTCATTATTCAAATAAACTGCTCCACCAAAACTGGCGTTCCCTGCCAATACTCCCGATGCCCCCTTGGTAATCGCAATGTTTTGCATGAATCCTGCCGGGATCAATGATGCATCCATTGTCCCTGTTGTTAGTGAGTTTACAGGAATACCATTCCAGTGAAACATTGTGTGGTTATCACCGGTACCTCTAATTTTTATTCCTGCAAGCGATCCCCTGCTACCATAGGACGAAATCATTATGCCTCCCTGGGCCTGCAAAGCCTCTCCCAGATTGAGAAACGAAAAATTACCTATAAGGAGTGAATCCAATTCCTCACGATGTGTATCATCCTGGTAATATGATTGCAGATTGGCTTGCACCCTGATCTCACCCAATTTGTAATCCACCTCTTGTGAAAAACACAAACCGGACATAAAAACACTCACAAAGAGGATACGATATTTTATAGGTATCATTATAAATATCCTTTATGGTTTATTCCGAACCGTTAGGTAAATTAAACATTGGCAGGTCTTCTGGCTTGTCCCTCTTTTCAACGCCTTCCCATTCCTTAAAGGAAAAGTGGCCGGTGTGTTGAAAAGCTTTGCAGGACTTACAGCAGCGGAAACTGCCCGGGATTTTAACCCGGTTCCCTATTATCACCTGAACCGACCAGTCCAGGTGAACCAATACAGTGTAAAAGTAATTAAAAATTATATCCACAAATCTTTTTCCACAAAAAATAATCAATAATGAATTTGTATTTTTAGGCTCAAACAATTAGTTATGGATATAAGCCAGACCAGACAAAGGATTGAAGAACTCCGGGCCATGCTGAACCAGCACAATAAACAGTATTATGTTCTTAATCTGCCTATTATATCCGACTTTGAGTTCGATACCCTAATGAAGGAACTGGAAAAACTTGAGTTGGAAAATCCTCATCTGGATGATCCTCTGTCTCCAACTCATAGAGTGGGTAATGATATAAACCTGGAATTCCTCCAACGCCAACATAAGTACCCTATGCTTTCCCTTGGTAACACATATTCAACTGAGGATCTTTTAGATTTTGATCAGCGGGTAAGGAAAAATTTAGATGGTAACTTCACTTATAGCTCAGAATTAAAATATGATGGCACTGCAATCAGCCTCACCTACCAAAAGGGCAGACTGGTTTATGCTGTTACGCGCGGAGATGGCGTCCAGGGAGATGATGTAACAGAGAATGTTAAAACCATCAGGAGCATACCGCTTATGTTAAGTGGAAATGACTATCCTGATGAATTTGAGATCAGGGGCGAAATATTTATGTCCAAAGAGGGCTTTGCAAGGCTTAATAATGAAAGAGAAGAAAATGGGGAATCACCCTTCGCCAACCCAAGAAATGCGGCCTCAGGAAGTTTGAAAATGATCAACTCCTCCCAGGTTGCCCAACGTCCCCTGGATTGCTTCCTCTATCACATGGCCGGTAACCAGCTGCCATACCCCACCCACATCAAAAATCTTCAAAAAGCAAAAGAATGGGGATTTAAGATCCCGGAAAATATTGAACTGCATGATTCAATTGACGGAGTTCTTGGTTTTATTCAAAAATGGGCAGCGGACAGAAAAAGCCTACCATTCGAAATTGATGGTATTGTGATAAAACTTAACGACTTAGGCCAACAGAGAGTTTTAGGCTTCACCTCTAAATCACCACGATGGGCTATATCGTATAAGTTTCCGGCCGAACAGGTTGAAACCGTTCTTGAGTCTGTCGACTTTCAGGTTGGCCGAACGGGCACAGTAACACCGGTGGCAAACCTAAAACCTGTATTTCTAGCGGGTACAACTGTTAAAAGAGCATCTATTCATAATGCAGATCAAATAAATATGCTCGATTTGCATTATGGCGATCTTGTGAAAATTGAAAAAGGAGGGGAAATAATTCCAAAAATTGTTGGTGTAAACACAAAAGAAAGGCTGGCCGGATCTCTAACTGTGGAGTTTATTAAATCATGCCCGGAATGTGGTACCCCACTCCTCAGGGAAACAGGAGAAGTTCGACATTATTGCCCTAACACTACAAATTGCCCTCCACAAATAAAGGGTAGAATAGAGCACTTTATAGCACGTAAAGCCCTTAATATAGATGGTCTAGGTCAGGAAACAGTCGACCTACTTTATCAAAATGGACTACTGAGATCAGTTGCCGACCTTTATGATCTTCTCCCGGAAAACCTGCTTGGTCTTGAAAGGCTTGGTGAGAAATCCGTTTCGAATATTCTTAATTCTTTGGATGCGTCTAAACAAGTACCCTTTCCCAGGGTCTTGTATGCAATTGGTATAAGGTATGTTGGAGAAACAGTAGCCAAAAAACTGGCCCAGGCCATGAAATCCATGGACAATCTGATCAGTGCAACTAAGGAACAGCTACTCGAGGTGAATGAAATTGGCGAAAGAATAACTGATAGCCTGCTGGATTATTTCAGCATACAGGCAAACCTCGACATGATTGAAAAACTGAGAGAAAATGGCTTGAAAAT
>CAYXQX010000343.1:0-4930 GCA_964467485.1 uncultured Porphyromonadaceae bacterium
ATGCCATTACCAGTATGAGCATCTCTGATGCCTGGGGTATTTTAAAAGGTGCTGACACTGCCGCAACAGTTTATTTAAAAGGAAAAACTTTTAACCCTCTGGTTGATCTTTATAAGCCGATCATTAATAAGTCCCTTGACAAACCTATTGTTGCAGGTATTTCTGCTAATAAATCATGGAATGAATTAACCGGAAAATGGAATCAGTTCGCCGGATCTATCGCAGGTAAACTGCTTGGTGTAAGCCCACTCAATTCATCTCTTAATGAATATGTTACTTCACAGGCCCTCAAAGGTTTGTTCATCAAGGTTGAAGATCAGGAAAAGAAAATCCGAACCGACATTTCCGCCCGAACAAGCGATTTGCTGAAACGGGTTTTTGGACAGCAGGATTCGTAGAGACGCGATGCCTGTGGAGACGCGATGCCTCGCGTCTCTACATATCTGGATTCGGAATTATACACAAAAATTCAAAGGCCTCATCATAAGGATTCTTAAACTGGTGCAGATCATTTGGCTTCACGAAAGCACTTTGCCCTTTCTTTAGCTCGTGCTCTACACCATTTTCGCCAATCAGGATACCCTTGTTACTCTCAACTTTGATTACATGCTCATAATTATGCTGATGGCGAGGAGTGTGCCCCCCTGGAGCAATTTTGAACTTCCTCATTATTATGCCAGTTGACTCATCTTCAGGTCCTATCAGAATTTTCATTGTTACATCCTTTACCCCATCCATCTGCACCTCAGCAGCCTTGATCTTATCGTTATCGTTGATTTTCATATTTTATTGATTAAATAATTACCAACGAATATAAAAAATCATTCTGAAACCCGTTTCCCAGGTCGTAGAATAAACCACATTATGCTGGAAACCAACAGTACAACGAATCCCATTATCGGGGCAATCATACTAACCTTGAAGCCTCCCCATATTAGTGCTGGAGATATATCTCCAGCTGTTTGGATAGCTCCTGCTGCTGAATACATCCCCACAACCTGGCCAAACATTCCAAAGATTAGGGAAAATCCACCCAAAAACATTATTAAGTCAAGATGTTTCTTATTGAAATCAACTTTTTTAAGCTTCTGTGAACCCAACCAAATAAAGAGCACAAGATTAGCCAGTCCCATGAGGAGAATCGGAAAAGTATAACCCAAACCACCTGTTTTAAGAAAATCCATAGTTATTGTTTTAAAGTTATTTTAGGCAATGATAGATACTAATTCTCAGGCCCATGCTAGTTTGTCGATGGATGAATAAAAAAAGTCGATGGAGTAATGAGGAATTGCACTTCACCGACAAAATTATGCGTCTAAACGACTAACTTTAATGACTGAGATCATATCTAACTATTTTGCACCCATGGTTCTTCAAAAAAGATCATCCCTACATTTTGTCTTTTGGTTTGGTGCCCTCCTATTCCTGAGTTGGTTCTATACACAACTTACCCAAGAGTACATTCATACCCTGGTGCTTGTAGCAATAGTATGGCCGATTTCTTTTGGTTCAGTATATTTTATAAATATGTTTCTCCTACCAAAATATTTGTTCACACAGAAATATAAAAGGTTTGCCCTATTTACCTCTTACACCTTAATAATATCCATGTGGATAGTACTTGTATTAGTTTATCTGTACTTCTATAAACTCTTGATCAAAACCGAAGGGCAAGGCTTCCCTTTCGAAATAGATCTTGCCTTTATTATCGCGGGAATGTTCCTGGTGATCTTTGCCGGAGTTCTTAGTAGAGTTATCCGGGAGAATTTCAGAATCATCAAGGAAAAATCAGAACTGGAACAAAATCAACTCCTGATGAAAACCAAGCTAAAAGAAGTTGAACTGCAAAGTTTAAAATCACAATTCCATCCTCATTTTCTATTTAATACCCTTAATAATCTTTATTCTCTCAGCCTGAAGAAATCCGACGAAGCGCCTGAAATGATCCTTAAATTGTCTGAATTACTTGACTATAGTCTTCATAGCTCTGAAAAGAATAAAGTTTCCCTGGCAGAAGAAATTGGATTTCTTAAGAACTATATCGACCTGGCCCTAATGCGTTTTTCTAATGGCCTTGAAATTAGCTTTAAAAAGAATATTGAATCACCTCAATATCAGCTGTCACCCTTATTATTGATACCCTTCGTTGAGAATGCTATAAAACATGGTGTAAGTCCGGGTGATGAGACAAACCTTATCAGCCTGAGATTAACTCAAGTCGGGAAAGAACTGATTTTTGAAGTTGATAACCCAATAGTAAATCCTGATGTTGCAAAACTCAAGGATAGTATTCGAACCGGGATTGGGCTAAATCATGTTAAACAGAGTTTGAATATTTTATATCCCGGAGCTCATCAACTGGAGATAAATGAAGGTGAAAAGACATTCTCCATCAAATTGCAAATCCATGGAAATTAATGATCCCATATTAAAATGTATTATTGTTGATGATGAACCGAACGCGATTGATGTGATCATACATCATTTGGCAGAATATCCTCATATAGAGATTGCTGCCAGCTTCACAAATGCTCTGGATGCTAATTCATTTCTCAAAGCAACAAAGGTTGATTTGATTTTTCTCGACATCCAAATGCCGGGAATCAGTGGAATTGACCTATTAAGAAGCTTGAAGAATCCACCACCAATCTTTTTAACAACAGCATACAGACACTACGCTCCGGAAGCCTTTGAGTTGAATGTTCTGGATTATCTTTTAAAACCCATTTCTGGTGAAAGATTCAAACAGGCGCTTGAGAAATTTGAGATCCACGTTCAGATGAAAGAACTGGAAAAATCCCATATCGATGATCACATAACTATAAGAGCCAATCGTTCTAACATCAGGATAAAGCCTGATGAAATTCTTTATTTGGAATCAAAAGGGGATTACATTAAGATCCACTTTGAAGAGAAGCATCTCCTAACTAAACAAACTCTAAAAAACTTCAGCACAAAACTTCCTTCCTATTTTAGACAGATTCATAGAAGTTTCATTGTAAATTCACGGCAGATTGATACCGAAACGAATGATTCGGTAAAAATAAAAGAGATAATACTTCCCGTGAGTCGGAATTTCCGCTAGGGTAAACACCTATGATTAAATGAGAAAGCTAAGCATAGCAATGGCTTTGACATCAGGATTATTCCTATAGTCAAAATAAAGGCATTCATAGCTAACTAGGTTTATCAAATTAAATTTCATAATTCTGATCTTTAATCTCTTCTGAGATCACTGTGTGATAATTGGAGACTAGTTTAGCTAGGCTGCATTTAGAAAAATAATAGTAAAATAGGAAAGACTATATTATGAAAAAAAGTTTGATGTTTTTAGTTATTATTTCTTTAGTATACACATCATTAGGACTAGCACAAGCTGAGATTAGTGCAGCAAATGATTCAGGTCCATTAGCATATGGAACTAAGAATACCTTACTCGTTCCAATGGAATTTACGAGTACAGGTTGGGAAGAATTTGCTTATATGGCAGCTGTTCCGGCAGGACGAAAAATAAATAGCAATGGCATGCCTTCAGTCATTGCTTTACCAGGTGATGGTTCGATCGATAAATATATCGGTTCGAATTATATGGGCAGATACAATCCAGACTATATCTATTCTGTGAGTTCAACATCTGGTTATTCAGGTGTAACTAACCTTGACTGTTCTTCATTAGATGAAGCATGCTGTGAACTTGCACGGTTATGGGCCACTAATGATCAGATCATATTGTGTAGTAGCAGTGATTATGCAAAAGGCTTGGTAGCATCATGCCTTGCAGGTAGGCTTAAAGCACCACTTTTCTTCTGGGGAAGCTCAGGACTATCTTCTTCTGTGTTAGAATCTATCGAGAAACTTGGAGCGGGTTCAGCATTGATGGTAGGTCAAAATTCCTCAGTAGCAAGTCAGCTTTTAGAAGTCAGTATTTCAAGCACTTCACTTTCAAATGATAAAGCAGTTATAACCTGGATGACAAATAACGGATATACTCCTGATTATCTTTCTATTGTTAACCCTAAGGATAGAGATCCATTGACCCGTGGACAAAAAGGTTCATTAGCAGGGGCCTTATTAGCATCAGCCAGAGAAGGTGCTGTAGTCACATTGGCCTATGATACAGAGTATATGATTTATTTTAAGGGATCAGAAACAAACTCCCAACCTACCGGAGCCATCAGCAGTACAAAGAACTGGTGGACAGGCTCGTTTACTATCAATGGATGGACACGTAACTATGCTGTTGGTAAACCAAACAATGATTGGGCAGGTAATCTTGACTGGGACCAGAATGGAAATTTTGGCAACAACCATGAACAGGTTAATCGTGCTGATATCGTTAGCATTAATGGCAAACTATATTCCGTGGAAGTGACAGGTTCTCCTATATCCATAGATGGCAATATAAAGTTTACGTATCCTTGTCATGTACAGGTCAATGAGGACCTGAATGAGTATTATGATCTGATCGGTCATCATCCGAAGTACATGGCCATCGTGGGTATGCCGTCTGTATTTCCATTAGGAATCGCCCGTGCTACTGCTTATGGAGCCATTCATGGCACTGATCAATTATATTCTAATGTAGATAGTGATGGTTTTCATGAGATAGCGATCGGTCGTATTGTGGGTGGTGATGTTTCATATATCACCTTAAATGGATCACGCTGCCTGACGTATGACAATTTAGACAAAACCGGCTGGGCAAATACCATGAACCATAAAACAAGTCCATATGGTAATAATGAATTTCAAAACAAATGGTATTCCATTCCCCATAGAGCAGAGAATTATGGTTTCAGCGTTTACAGAATGAACGATTTGGATGAAGCTCAATGGAATTGGAGCGACTATGGTTTATATATCCAGGATCAACATGGCTGGCCTTTTATGCTTGATATTGATCCGGCTGTAATGTCCCCAGCCCTTGTTG
>CAYXQX010000344.1:0-4924 GCA_964467485.1 uncultured Porphyromonadaceae bacterium
TCACAGACATCCCAATAGTTATGTAATTCCGTTTTGACTGTTCTGTAACCCGAAGAACGATGGATCTTGTTCCATCCTTTTTTATTGGAGTCCTTGGGTCTAGCATGATTTTCAATGTGGCCATATTCTGATACAGTATTTGATACAGTTATGTATCAAAATTAGAAAAAAGAAGAATAAAACAAAATAACTTAGTGATTAATTTACAGTAGTTTAATAGAGTTATGAGGAGTAGATTAAAGGTACTGTTATTGCTTGACAGGCAAGAGGCCACAGTTATGATAGCTGAGCAAAATTCTTCTCAACAATTTCCAAATATTTTTTCTTGGCCTTATCTGACAGAAAGGATTTGCTTATCATTTCTGTCATTTTATCTTCTGTGCCTTCAAATTCAGTTGCAATTTTTTTCAGAAGCCTTTCACTTATGCCAAATCGTTTGCCCAATTCGATAAAGTCCTTCATTGTATATGAATAAACCTGTCCTCTCGGCAAACTGGTTCTTTCAAGTTCTCTAAATAGATTTAATGCAATTGGCGAATCACTAACATGTATTTTCGTGTTCATCAGGTCATATGAAGGAGAAAGTTGCATATCACCATCTGAGGTTTCTAATAAAGAGAAGTTTTTAAGGTGCGCATCCCCATTTCCTGTGAGAAAATTGAAAATTAGAATTCTGATGAACTCTACCTTATTCAATGCAGAAAGAATATCTCCAAAATCTTCGTAAGTTTTAGCCAAGTATTTGTACTTTCCTGCAACGTCCTTTCTGGCTTGAAGCACTGAAGCGAAATCTTCTTGATTTAGTTTTTCTTCATCTTTATTATAATCAAATCTTCTTGTGACATAGGCTGGGGCTCCATTGGCAAATTTCATAAAACAACATTCAGCAGTGCGTATACCAAATAATTGCTTGGCCATTTGCATTGTAAGGTGCTCATTGGCAGGTGAGTCTGTGGGTAAATCGAATCTCGATAGGAGTAGTTTAATGATATACAATGAGTTCTCACCTTTAGCAAGAATCGGTGATAATTCGGTGCCAGTTGCTTTTCCAATAAATCCCTTTGTTTGTATACCTGAAATACTGAATCCAGCAGGATAACCGTCAATAACTTTCGAAATATCCTCCCAATTAAAATTGAGTTGTGGATTGATTTTAGACCTATCAAACAACCTTTTTTCACAAGAGGAACAGAACCCTTTAACATCATCCTTTAAACATCCAAAGCAGTGTTCCATTACTCATCAATTTTTTTTACTGTTATAGCTCCTATTGTGTCTTCACTGCACGAGTATACTAATAGTCCCCAGTCATCACTGATGTCAATTCCTATGGCTTTGCATATTTGTTTCCGGTTCTCTCCTTCACTTAATATTGACTGAAAATATGGGAAGAGCTCTTCAGAATGATATTCTTTTTGACTTTTAGGCATATTAACAGAAATTGGTCTGGTTTTGTTGTCATTGATAAATTCGTTTTCATACATAAAGTGATAGCCTTTATCATCTCTCCAGAGCTCTCCCGCTTTCTTGTTTCCTTTGTATATGACTTCCAACTTCATTTTATTTGTCTTACTTCTATTTTCATTTCTAAATTAAGGAAACGAAATATTTCTGTTATTATATCTAATCTTGGATTGGTTTTTCCTAACTCAATATCTGAAATGGTAGTCCTTGATAGACCTGTATATTCAGATAATTCACCGATAGTCAAGTTTAAAACTTTCCTTCTGGCTCTTATGATTTTCCCTAACTCTTCGACTTGCATAACCATTTATCTGGTTGATTGTTGACAAATGTAGCATTTTATTACCGAAATGTCAACAAACAACCAGAAAACTGTTCAAATATAATCGATATAGGCGTATTGATTTGAAATGACAAATAATGACCAGAATACTGGTTGAATTTGTAATGGTTCCCACCACGGGAAAATGAAGTTTAATAGTCTCTGCCAAGGTCTCATTCTCGGAATTCTTAAGGCAGATCTCAGTCGTTTTCTCTTCCGTATGTTCCGCCTTAGATAATCAACAGCTTATAAGCTTTGTGAGGCAGGTGTTTTTTTGATTCTGCCCATATTCTGCTTTTTTTTGGGATGGAGATTCGTTTGTTTACCTTTTATTTTCAACATTTAATACTAATTCCTATAATTTAACTTTGTGGACTAACTTAAAATAAGGATATTTGTATTTCAACTTTTAATAGAAAAAGTGATGTTTAAAGCAGGGACCTATAAGCAACAATATCAATACAAAAGTTTCCTCCCAATTCTTTTGGAAAGGCCATTTGAATGGAAATCAGATGTGGTTCTTGAGCTTCTTTCAAATGCCAACAGATTTATCGGTGAATTAAATAGCTATGCCGATTTAGTTCCGGATGTGAATTTCTTCATCGAAATGCATAAAGTGAAGGAGGCTACTACCTCCAGTCGGATAGAAGGAACCAGAACGAATATTGATGAAGCTGTTCTCTCTGAATCCAATATTTCAACTGAAAAAAGGGATGATTGGGAAGAAGTGCATAATTATATTAGTGCCTTGAATTACTCAATCAATCGGCTGCAGGAACTTCCACTTTCCATGCGCTTAATCCAAGAAGCTCATGCTATTTTACTTTCTGGAGTTCGTGGAGAAAACAAGTTGCCGGGAGAGGTGCGCAGAAGTCAAAACTGGATTGGGGGTGCGGATATTAAAAGTGCCTCCTTTGTTCCTCCGGCACATGAAGATTTGCCGGAGTTACTATCTGATCTGGAAAAATTCTGGCATGGTGAGAAACAGCAGCTCCCACAGTTGATTCGGATTGCTGTTAGCCATTACCAGTTTGAAACCGTTCATCCATTTCTGGATGGGAATGGTAGAATAGGACGATTACTGATAACCTTGCAACTTTTGCATTCAGAGTTAATGGGCAAGCCAGTACTCTATATTTCCGATTTCTTTGAGCGACATAGGTCGGAATATTACCAGGCCTTGGAAAGAGTTAGGTTCACTAATTCTTTGGATCAATGGTTAAGGTTTTTTCTAACGGGAGTAATCCAAACAGCCCAGAATAGTAAAAAAACTTTTGTTGAAATAGGAACCCTGCGAGATACATATCGAGACAGATTGCTTAGTCTTGGAAAAAGAGAAAAGCTGGCTAAGGAGTTTTTGCTAAAATTGTACTCAGCCCCAATAATTGCCCCACGAGAAGCAGAGCAATTACTTGGAGTTACTGCAGCAACCACAAACCGATTGATAAGCGAATTAGAAAAAATTGGAATATTAAGAGAAATAACAGGATTTTCCAGAAATCGAATATACTCACTTCATGAATATCTAAATATATTCAAATAGTAATGAAAATCGATGCTATTTCTCTCCAAATTAACTCATCTTCTGGGGCTTAATCATTCGCTCAGGTGATAGTATTGTATCGAGTTCTTCTTTAGATAGCAGGCCTTTTTCAATACACAGTTCGTATACACTTCTATTGTTTTCCAGTGCTTCTTTGGCCAGATTGGAACAATTATCATATCCCAGGGTAGGGACCAGAGCAGTTACAATACCAATGCTCCCTTGAACCAATTCCAAACAACGCTCTTTATTGGCTGTGATACCATCAATACAGCGATGTTTTAGGGTAAGCATGCCACTTTTCAGCATCTCTACAGATTCAAAAATACTCTGCACAATTACTGGCTCCATTACGTTCAATTCCAATTGTCCGGCTTCGGCACCTAAAGAAACTGTAAGGTCATTACCAATAACTTTAAAGGCAATCTGATTAACCACTTCCGGGATAACAGGATTAACCTTGCCTGGCATAATTGAAGAACCGGGTTGCATTGGAGGGAGGTTTATTTCATTGAATCCGGTTCTTGGTCCGGATGATAATAAACGCAAGTCATTTGAAATCTTTGAAAGCTTCACGGCCAGACGTTTAATGGCTGATGAATACATTACAAAAGCACCTGTGTCCTGGGTTGCTTCAACCAAATTCTCTGCATTTTTCAGATCCAGACCTGTGATTTCTTTTAAATGACGAACAACTTTCTCTGCATAGTCGGGATCAGAATTAATACCCGTACCAATAGCAGTAGCACCCATATTGATTTCGAGGAATAGGCGTACATTTTCTTCAAGGCGTTCAACTTCTTCCTGAAGGGTGGTGCCCCAGGCATCAAAGCTTTGTCCTAGTGTCATCGGAACGGCATCTTGTAGTTGTGTTCGTCCCATTTTTATCACGTCACTAAACTCTTCACCTTTGGCTTTGAAAGATTTAACAAGTTCCTTCAGAGTTTTTATGAGTGTTTGATTATTGTTGTACAGTGCAATTTTAACAGCTGTAGGATATGCGTCGTTCGTTGATTGTGAGAGATTAACATGGTTGTTAGGATGGCAGTATTCGTATTGCCCTTTTTCTCTGCCTAGTATCTCCAGAGCACGATTGGCAATCACCTCATTGGCATTCATATTGGTAGATGTACCTGCTCCACCCTGAATCATATCAACAACAAAGTGATACATATACTTCCCTTTTTGTATTTCAGTACATGCTGTGATAATTGCCTCGGCGATGTCGTCATTTAGGATATTCAATTCCTGATTTGCCTTTACTGCAGCCTTTTTAACCATTGCCAGCGCTTCCACGAGTACAGGGTAAAAGTTCAATGAAACACCACTGATGTTGAAGTTCTCCATCCCACGCATAGTTTGGATGCCATAATATGCTCCCTTAGGAACATTTCGTTCGCCCAGTAGATCGTGCTCAACGCGCGTTTCTCCAGCTTCATACTGAGCGGCAGCATTAACCATTCGGTTATTTGCATGGCGCATACGGCGGGATATTACCTGGGCAATAGTACCAAGAATTTTTAGGGTAGAGGCCCCATTTTGAATGAAGAAGTCTTTCTTTACAGAAAGGACATGGGTAGCCTCAGTAGCCCTGG
>CAYXQX010000345.1:0-4917 GCA_964467485.1 uncultured Porphyromonadaceae bacterium
CTAACAAGTGGTAAGCTTCAACAGCTTGGTAAACAGGTTGAAAGGACAACAATGATGTTTGCAAAGTTTTCTCCTGATGATAATAAAGTGGCCTATGTAAGCCATAATAACATTTATGTGGAGGATTTGGAAACTGAAAGGATCACTCAAATTACTAAGGATGGTTGCGATTATATTGTTAATGGAACCTTCGACTGGGTTTATGAAGAGGAGTTGAATTGTAGAGATGGTTTTAGATGGAGCCCTGATAGTAAAAACATAGCTTATTGGCAGTCGGATACCAGAGGAACCGGAACATTTACTATGATTAATAATCTTGATTCCATTTATCCCATTCTTATTCCTCTTCCATATCCTAAGGTTGGAACAGCAAATTCGGATGTTAAAGTGGGTGTTGTTTCTGTTGATGGAGGCGATTCCCGTTGGTTTGACGTCCCCGGTGATCCAAGGAATAATTATCTTCCAAGAATGGATTTTATCCCGAATTCAAATGAGGTAATGATACAGCAGCTTAATAGGTTGCAGAATACCAATACAGTTTGGGTTGGGAATGTCCTCAGTATGGAATTGAAAAATATCCTGACTGATAAGGATGATGCGTGGGTGGATATTCATGATAACATTCAGTGGATGGACCAAGAGAAATACTTCACCTGGACTAGCGAGAAAGATGGTTATATGCATCTTTATCTTGTGGCCAGATCAGGAGAAATAAAGCATGATATTATTAATTTCCCGATGGATGTGGTGAACATAAATTGCATCGATGAGAAGGGTGGTTATGTATATTATATTGCTACTCCTGAAAACTTCACCCAACGCTATCTATACCGGTCAAAGATCAACGGGAAAGGAAAACCTGAGCGCATTAGCCCTGAAGATATGCCGGGGCAGCATGCCTATCAAATGTCGCCTGATGCACGATGGGCTATTCATACCTTCCAAAACCATGTGACGCCAAATCAGATAAGTTTAGTTGAGTTGCCAAAACATTCAAAGGTGAGGACACTTGTTAGCAATAAGGAAGCTAAGGACAGGTATGATCAACTGGGACTTCGGCCTAAAGAGTTTATCAAAGTTGATATTGGAGAGGTTGTGTGCGATGCCTGGATGATCAAGCCGAAGGATTTTGATCCATCAAAGAAATATCCGCTTATATTTTATGTGTATGGTGAGCCGGCAAGTTCAACAGTTCAGGACAACTGGGGCGGGGGAGACCTCTTTCATCAGTATATGGCTCAGCAAGGATATCTTGTGATGAGTGTCGATAACAGGGGGACTAAGGTGCCCAGAGGTGCGGCCTGGAGGAAATGTGTTTATGAAAAGGTAGGCATTACTGCTTCCTTTGATCAGAGGGATGCGGCTCTTGTTATTCAGGATATGTTTGATTTTGTTGATCCTGATAGAGTAGGAATACACGGTTGGTCGGGTGGAGGACAAATGACATTAAACTGCATGTTCCGCTTTCCTGAGGTGTATAAAACAGGAATTGCAGTAGCCTTTGTCTCTCACCAGAAATTGTACGATACCATTTATCAGGAGAGATATATGGGACTGCCATCAACAAATCCTGAGGGCTATGAAGATGGGTCTCCTATTAACCATGCGTATAACCTGCAGGGGAATTTATTAATCATGCACGGTACAGCTGACGACAATGTTCATTATCAGAGTACAGAGTGGCTAGTTAATGAGTTGGTTAAACAAAATAAAATCTTTTATCAAGTTTCTTATCCAATGAGATCGCACGGGATAAGCGAACGAGAAAATACAAGTCTGCATGTACGCAGGCAAATGGAAGATTTTTGGTTGAAGAATTTGGCCCCGGGAGGGGAGTAGGGTTGCGGGTTTCGTGTTGCGGGTTGTTCAAAAAAAATTGTAGGGACGGGGCCTTGTGCCCGTCCGTTAATGGTACAGATAAAAAACAACATAATGAAAAAATTATTATTAACAGTTACAGTAATCATTTTCCTTTCAAATTGCACCAGCCAGAAGGGCCAGTACATCGCTATGGCTCCGGCAGGCGATAAATATTGCTTGATGGATACCACAGGTATATCAGTTATTCCAAACGGCAGGCTGATTCAGCCAGCCGGTAAGACTTACAGGGTGGCTCCTCATCCTTTTGGCTTGGATCTTAGCAGGGATGTATCAATAGCAGTTACTGCGAATTCAGGATCCAGCCCATTATCCTTAAGCATTTTGAAGGATATTCATACAGGGGATCCTAAAATCAGGCAAATCCCTGAGGGGAGTTCAACAGACAAGGGGGTATTGGCTTCTGTTTTTATGGGTATTGCCATTTCTCCTGATAATGAAACTTTGTATGCAGCAGGAGGTCAGAAAAACTGTATTTATATGTTTGATGTGGATAATGGCGAATCCAAAGGTGTTATTGATTGTTCAGCTATTGTTGAAGGTGTTGACTATACTCATGGCTATCTCGGTGATCTTGTTTTGAATAAGGCAGGTACAAAGATATATGTTGTGGATCAGATTAACTTCATAATGCTGGAGATTGATCTTGCCAAAGAGGAAGTACTTAACCGGGTTCCAACCGGACGTTATCCTTTTGGCATATGCCTGTCTCCTGATGAAAACAGAGTTTATGTTGCAAACGTAGGCATGTTTGAGTATTCCAGGGTGGCCAGTCTTAACCCTGATAGTGTAGAGCAAACAGCACTGGATTATCCTGCCTTCGCATATAATAGTCTCGAGGCCAGAGATGGCATCCATAATGACTCAGTAAATATCCCAGGTCTTGGAGACCCCAATGTACTAGAGTCATTTTCTGTTTGGACAATTGACCTCAAAGCAGAGGGTGGTCCTTCAGTTGTAGCAAAAACAAAAACCGGAACCTTGATTGGAAACATGATTGAAGATATACCTGCCGTGGGTGGAGCCAGTCCGAATTCACTTGTTGCGACAGATGAATACGTTTTTGTAAGTAATGGGAGTAATGATAATATATCGGTTATCGACCCCAGGGTGGATACGGTTATTGCTACGATACCTTTGCCTCTTGATCCACGGGTTGATAAATTTCGAGGCAAGATTCCTTTCGGATTAGCCATCTCACCCGATCAGAAAAGACTATTTGTAGCTGAATCAGGAATAAATGCCATCGGGGTTATTGATATTGACAAACTAGAATTAATTGGACATATTCCAAGCGGTTGGTTTCCGTCAAAGATTGCTATTACTCCTGATGGTCAGAATATTATAGTTGCTAATGCCAAGGGTTTTGGCAGTGGCCCTAATGGAGGTGAAACTTTTCAAAAGGGACCTGAGGGCAGTTATATTGGCAGCCTTATGAAGGGTTCAGTATCAGTTATTCCGATGCCTTCAAAGAAGCAGTTAAAAGAGTATACGGAGAGAGTTATTAGCTATAATTATGATTTTGTTGGGATCGAGGATGAGAGACTTGTCTGGCGTTCTGATAATCCGGTTCCTCTATATGGTGGAGAAAAAGAATCTCCAATAAAACACATTGTTTTCATTTCCAAGGAGAACCGAACCTACGACGAAATTTTCGGTCAGGTTGCCGGGGGGATTGGTGATACTACAATAGCCAGGTATGGAATGAACGTTGATATTTATAATCCGTACGGCGATCCTATAAAAGATGTTACCGTTACACCCAACCATATGGCTTTAGTAGCCAGGTTTGGTATGTCGGATAATTTCTATGTTGATTCCGATGTGTCAGCTGATGGGCACAGATGGCTTGCCAATACTTATCCTAATGAGTGGGTTGAGGCAACTACACCTGCTAATTACGGAGGGAACAGATCTTACCGAGCTCATTCAAACGCTCCCGGTGCTCTTTGCTTTACAGGGGCAGCCGGGGCCATTTATCCAGAGGATTATAATGAGGCAGGTTCAATGTGGGATCATCTTGAAAGACATGGGATTTCGCTCTTTAATTTTGGATTTGGAATGATGTTCGAGCCCGGCTTGTATAAGCAGGAATTTAAGAACGGTATAAAGCATTTAGCCAATTATCCAATGCCTGCACCTATATACGAACGTACCTCAAAGATTTACCCCACATTTAACATGGCCATCCCCGATCAGTTTAGAGTAGATATGTTTCTTGAGGAGTATAATAACAAGTGGGCTGATGGTAAAGAAGAACTACCGCAGATGCTAACAATAATTGTTCCAAATGATCATGGTGCTGGCAATAGGCCGGATGCCGGTTATCCGATGCGCGAAAGCTATATGATGGATAATGATTTAGCGATAGGTCGACTAGTAGAATTTCTTTCGCATACTCCTTACTGGAAAAATATGATGATAGTAATTACTGAAGATGATGCTCAGGGTGGGGTTGACCATGTTGATGCTCACAGAAGTGTACTATTGGTTATATCGCCTTATGCCAAGAGAAATTATGTGTCACATGGGCATTACAGTTTTGGCAGCATTTTTAAAACCTACTGGAATATCTTCGGGATTCCTACTTTAAATGCTTACGATACCGGTGCAACTGACCTGGCTGATTTTTTCACCGCAGAACCGGATTATACTCCCTATATGGCCTTACCTGTTGATTCAAGGGTATTTGATCCTCAAAAAGCACTAGATCCTTTTGATGCGAATTTTGATTGGACAGCATTGGAGGATTCTCCAGAGATCGATAAGGTTGAAGACATGCTTCGTGAAAGCAAAGAAATGGACGAGTGGAGGCTAAAGTAGGGCAATGAAGGTAATAGGGCAGAAAAGAGAAAACAGGAAAAATTTTCTTCATAGGATCAAGTACTTATAGTACCCTGGAAGACTTAAACTGAAAATTTTTGGATAAAATAATTGTGGAATAAAAAATTTATCTATTTTTGCACCCATTAATACTCGGTCATGTAGTTC
Organism: uncultured Porphyromonadaceae bacterium; assembly: GCA_964467485.1. Taxonomy (GTDB): domain Bacteria; phylum Bacteroidota; class Bacteroidia; order Bacteroidales; family UBA12481; genus JAUVKA01. The sequence goes on from CAYXQX010000345.1 coordinate 4,870, forward strand.
AGTTGGTTAGAATGCCGGCCTGTCACGCCGGAGGTCGCGAGTTCGAGT
>CAYXQX010000346.1:0-4910 GCA_964467485.1 uncultured Porphyromonadaceae bacterium
TTACTTGTTCTTTTCCTAATCTACTATTCTACCAATCTACTAATCTACATTTTCCAATTCTACTAATCTCCAGCATTCTTTTTGGCTCCGAAGAAACCATACCAGGATGCCAGGAGCAATGGTATGATTACTATAATTAGTGATGTTTTTAAATCGAAATAGTCTGCTACCAAGCCGAATAACATAGGGATAAAGAATCCACCGGAAATGGCCATAATTAAAAATGATGAGGCTTCATTGGTGAATTTGCCCAATCCTTCTATTGCCAGAGAATAAATGGTGGCGAACATTATTGATATGAAAAAACCGGTTAGCACTATCGAGTAAATAGCAACATATCCCCCGGTAATCATAGAAACGAAGATTAATAATGCGGTAATGGCTGCGAACCAGCCAACCAGTTTGCCCGGATTAACCTTGAGGAGGAGTCCTGCACCCAGTAAGCGTCCAACCATCAAACCAAGGAAAAGTATTCCTGATATACTGACGGCAGTTGCTTTGGTGATGTCTACCTGCTCCATGAAGTAAGGGGTCATCAGTTGATAGAGTATTGCTTCTGCACCCATATATAATAGCATCACAATGAATCCGATACGAAAATGCCTGAATCCCCAGGCAGATTTTTTAGTTGAAACATTTCCTATTGCAGTTTTTGCTTCTACTTCAGGTTTTTCATCCTGGTTTTCGTCTGTTGGGTTGGCTGGCATTTTAGCTACTTTAACCATGGCAGCAAGTACAATGAACAGAATGCCTAACATCAGGTAAAACCAAACAATACCCTTGAATGGGTCGGCTTCGAATTGCTTAAGGATGAACCACCCAGCTATGTATGATGTGAAGAAAGCTCCGATAGCTCCCAGACCCTGGGATAGGTTAATCCTACTGGCAGCCCGGTTAGGCGGTCCAAGTGCGCGGATATAGGGGTTGCATACTATTTGGAGAAAGGTAACACCTGAAAACATCACAAAGGTTGCAATCAGAAAAAGTGGATAGGATTTTATAAGCGCTGCAGGTATAAATATCAATAAGCCGATAGCTGCTAATCCGGCCCCTAAGGATATGGCATTTTGGGTTTTAATTTTGGCAACAATAAACTTTGCCGGATATGACATTGTGAAGAAGGCAAGAAAAGAGATCGAGGTTAAGAGGGATGTTTCGAAGTTTGTTAGTTCGAAGGTTTCCTTAAACAGAACAACCAGGACATTGGCCAGATTCCAGATGAATCCCCACATGAAGAAGAGGAGATTGACGAGGATGAGGGGGTAGAGAATGTCGCGGGTGTGTGGGTAGGGAGCTGGGTTAGTTGGCATGTTATCAGGTGATTAAGGTGATTCGGCTCACTGTCGCTCGCTGTGATTCTGCTCGCTTTGCTTGCTGTGATTCTGCTCGCTTTGCTCGCTGTGATTTTGCTCGCTGTGCTCGCTGTGATTCTGCTCACTTCGTTCGCTTGTGATTCTGCTCGCTGTCGCTCGCTGTGATTTTATATTATTTCGTTTAGGGCCTTGATTAGTTTTTGTAATTCTTCAATGGTGTTGTAGTGGACCATCGATACTCTTACTACTCCTTGTTGTTTTCTGATTCCTATGTCGTCGATGAGGTGGGCGGCGTAGAAATCGCCGAAGCGAATGCCGATTTTGTGTTTATCGGTTTCCTGTACTATGGATTCGCTGTCGCGTCCTTCAACAACAAAGGAGATAGTTGGAACCCTTACGGATTTGTCACCGCTTTCCGGACCGATAATTTTCACATTCTTCTTTGTCTTGAGGAAATCAAGAAGAGTGTTACTCAATACTTCTTCATGGGCTGCTATTATCTTGAATGCATGACCCAGGTAATCCTCTTCTACTCCTTTTGTATGGTGTTCGCTTAAACCCTTGAAATATTCTACAAGGCCGGTTGCACCCCAGGATAGTTCGTAATTTACGTTTCCGGGTTGAAATTTATAGGAGGTTTCATCCTGACCAATAAAATAGTGGTTATTGCCTGGTAATTTCAATAGGAGTTCCTTTTTACCATACATCAGGGCATAATGAGGACCATAGGTTTTATATAAGCTGAAAACATAAAAGTCAACATCCAACTCCTGTACATCTAATTGTCTGTGAGGTGCATAGGCTACTGCATCAACGCAAACCATAGCGCCATGATTGTGCACAAATTTTGTGATTTCTTTTACCTGATTGATTTTACCCAGGATATTTGAGGCATGGGTAAAGGCCACCATTTTGGTTTTATCCGTCATCAGTTTTTTGAGATCTTCCAATTCAAGGTCCCAGGTATCCTGATTTATCTCCCAGGTTTTAATTACGAATCCATGATGTTCAAGCTCCCTCCATGCTCCGATATTTGCCTCATGGTCGCAATTTGTAACGATAATCTCGCTGCCTTGTGGCAGATAATGGGCCATATTCATAGCCAGTATCCTGATGAGCATGCTGGTGGAGGAACCCATAACAATCTCTCCGGGTTCGGCTGCATTTACATATCCGGCCATTATTTTTTGAGCCTCAGCAACCCTCTTAGTGGCAATATCGGAAGTATAATAACTAGCTCCCAGCTGGGCATTAGTATGAATCAGATAATCATTTATCCGGTAAACAACTGGTCGGGCAATCTGTGAGCCCCCAGCATTATCCATAAGAATCCACTCTGTATTCAGTCCGGGGAATTGCTCCCTGATATAGTCTAGGTCTGGCATAATAATAGGTTTTGATAAAGTTCGAAATTATGAAAAAATCATGGCATAGCTATTAATCAACCCTAATTACCATCCCCGGTGCAGAAATATCGCCTTCATCACCTGCCGATGTTCCGATTTCGTCAATAAGATCACCCGGGATTATAAGGGTTGAGCCGTCAATTTTAACATCAGGATAAATATCTATTGCCTTTTCAGCCAGCAGATCCTGAGCCCAGATATGTTTTACTGATCCTAAATCTTCAGGGAATTCAATTGACAGTTCTTTGTAATGGCCAAATATTCCCAGAGGCTGACTTGCATCTTTAACTTTTATCCTGATTTTTGCCCTTGGATGAAACCACTGGTCTTCCGTTTTAACACGACCTTCAGTGGTCACACATACCGGGCCATTGGGGTAGGCGGTTACCATCACAAAAGGTGCATCTCCTTCAATCGCTACTTCCGGTAATGGCATATTCCTCGCCATGATAGCCGGGGCACTCTGGTAAACTACCTTGCCATATGTTGCTTTGAACCAGGTGTCATGCTTGGTAAAAGGGTAGTAGTCAATAAGGTCATAATCAGAATATTGGTATGTTCCTTCTCCTGCCGAAAAGGCCGGTGCTATCCTCGACCATCGACCGAAACGTTCTGCTTCATTCATCCTTCCCTGCATATGCCTTTTGCCCGAGAGCTGATGGTGTAAGTCTTTTCCATCCAGAGTTCGTTCCATGAAATTAGGGTGACGCTTACTGGCAACCAAACAACCTAAGCCTGCAGCGGCATTGCAATCGTCCTGGAGGTTCAGGATGGCTATATATTCTGGTTTGCCGTAGGTCTGCTTCAGGATATCATGGGTGCGGCGCAGTGTTGTTACACTCATCAGAATAGGTGTTGCATCATAAGTCCTGAATGCATCGGTATTTTGAAGTACCCTGAGCATGTCTTTTTGCTTGGATCCACCATGATCATATACCGATGGATATTCTTTTAAATCAGGATTATCCCAGCCAGGATTGAGATTGCCACCGGCTCCGGTAACATATTCCAGTGCCAGCTCGGGAAATATTTCCTGCTTGATTTTATAGCTCCAAAAATTCTGGATTCCACCACCATCAATTTTCCAGTATTCTACTCCGGCATATTTAGACCATTCAACCATCGTATGGGCAGTTACAGAATCGATTGTGCCCTTGGTCCATATACCCAGACCTTTCCATCCATTATTTTTTATTTCCTCATTGAAAAGTCTTAATGATTCCTGAGGTTTTGGGTTAGCGTATTGTGGGAAATCGCGAGGGTCTATCTGCAGGGAAAAGAAAGGTTTAGCACCGGGTAGTGTTCTTTCCGATTCAATTTTTGTTTGCCAGCCGTGGTCGATCAGGAAAAACCAATCGCTACGACCACGGGGCAGGTAATTGCTCACCCAGCCATCATCAGGATTAAATAAGTGATTATAAGATAACTCCTCCCGTGCATTAGGATTATTGATGGCATCAAAATCGGTGATTTCGCCACCTCTTTGCTGCCAGTAATTCTGGGCATACCAGGTACACCAATAGTTGGCAGATGAAGCAGGGGTTTCCGGCACCAGGTTGGGGGTGGTAGTGCAGGAGGTGAGGGCGATGAGGAGGATTGCGATACGGGTTTTCATTGTTATAGATTTAAGTTATGCCATTACCGGACGGGCACTAGGCCCCCGTCCGTACGGGTGGTCATGTAATAGATTAATTGGCCGCCGGCCATCAGGTCGAAGTGATTGAGGTTGTAGCCTTCGATTACTTTGCCATTTAGCTCAACTTTTTTTATGTATACATTTTTCGGGCCCTGGTTTTCTGTTTTTATAGTTAGTGTTTTTCCGTTTTCGAGCTTGATGATTGCTTCTTTTACCATTGGGCTTCCGATGGCATATTCTTCTGAGCCGGGTAGGACAGGGTAGAAGCCCAAAGCGCTGAATACATACCAGGCACTCATTTGTCCGGCATCATCATTTCCACACAAACCATCCACTCCATTGCTATACATAGTTTCCATGATCATCCGAACCCTCTCCTGTGTTTTCCAGGGATCATTAGTCCAGTTATAGAGGTAAGGCATATGATGACCGGGCTCGTTACCATGAACATAATTACCTATGATACCGTCTCTGGTTATATCCTCATTTTTCGCGATGAATTTGTCGTCAATCTCAGTGGTGAAGATTTTATCCAGATGGGCTGAAAATGTATCT
>CAYXQX010000347.1:0-4900 GCA_964467485.1 uncultured Porphyromonadaceae bacterium
ATTGTATATCAATTCATTCAGATTGTGGTACAACATCACATAAGGTTATTAACCAAAGCATTCATGAATATCCAAATACTGTTGACTACGATGGAATAACCCATGAAATACCAATGTTGAAAAAAACAGGAAGCTCTGGTTCAGGTGAATTATTTCATTTTGAATCTTATTCTGGTAATAATAGGACTCTCATTGCAGACAAGCCGATTGAGTCCAAAAGCTATGATGTTGAGTTTATTGCATGTGAAGATCCTGATGGGAAAAACTATAAAATAGTTCAAATAGGAGATCAATGGTGGATGGCCGAGAACCTGTCCTATCTACCTGAAGTAATTGGTTCAAGTTATGGTGCCAAAAGTGTTCCCTACTATTACATTTATGGATATGCAGGTACAAGTGTAACAGAAGCTCAGGCAACCGATAATTTTCTTAAATATGGGGTTCTTTACAACTGGGAGGCAGCCCAGAAGTCTTGCCCGGATGGTTGGCATTTAGCATCTCATGAGGAGTGGGTAGTATTGAATGATTCCTTGGGCAGTGATGCCGGTTTCAAAATGAAAAACTTCTCGGGTTGGTATAATGATGGCAACGGAGACAACAGCAGTGGTTTAAATGCTCTTCCTGGCGGTCACCGTGGTACAGGTGGAGGCTTCAGGTATCTCGACGAAGCAGCCTTTTATTGGTCTTCATCGCCGATTGAGTCGTCGAAGGCGTGGATTAGTAGCCTCAATTATAGCGATGGCAATTTGAATATCAGTGGTTTAGATCGGAGCCATGGTCTTTCAGTCCGCTGCTTAACTAAGATCACCAATAACCTGAATGGTACTAACAAGTGGACAAGCAAGAGCATCTTCAATAATTAGTCTCACTCCATCGCTAGCTGGAAAATCGATTTCACTGGCAGAGGCTTTGCCTTCAAATATGATGCGTTTGAATCCGATTTTTATCCCGGAGAAAACTTCTTGCCAAGAGCCATCAACACGGCATTCAATACGGTATCCGTCTATTCTTTGTCCGAGAGCGATATGCTCCTGAATGATAAACCCTTTGATCTCCTTAACAGAGCCCAGGTCAATCTCAATAGTTGCAGAAAGAACGCTATCCTCGGTTGCGAAATATGTGTCGTTATTATTGTCTAAAAGCATTGAAGGAGAGAAATCTTTGCCTCGACGGCTATCAGCGCTTACTTTCACTTCGTCATTTTGGGTAAGGTCTGCTGAATGAATATGATCTACCCAGCTTTTGAAAATTTTGAGACCTTCGACAGTCTCATCATCGATCAGCCCATCTGTATTTGGCGAAATATTCATTAGAGGAGTTACCCCATATCCAACAGAACTTAGATAGTAATCCTGAATAGACTCAAGAGCAATCATTGGTGTGTTATTATGAAACCAGTTTCCCTGTAGAATAATAGAAGGTTCTGAGGGATACCAGGATAACTGATCATTGATGAGAACGCGATAGTTCTGATCAGGACCTAAACCCCCGTGTTTTCCCGGCCAGGCAATGCTGCGATCTGGCAAGAATTCCGACATGGTACCAGATTCGTATACAACTGCTGTTGGTTGAGTTTCACGAATCAAGTTGGCAATTTTACTGTAATCCATCTTCAAGTCTTTGGCTTTGTAGCCATCAAACCAATATTCGTCAATTACCCCATAGTTTGTACTTAGTTCTTTTAATTGTGCATAGTAATATTCTCCGTAATTGTCATACACCGGAGATCCTGCCCCCTCGAAATGTTTATCGATAATCGATATGTAAACTCCAAAATACACACCACCTTCTCTACATGCTTCGCTCAATTCGCGAATTATGTCGCCTTGTCCGTTCTTCCAGGGAGATGATTTTACACAATGATCAGTTGTTGCTGTTTGCCAGTTGCAAAAGCCGTCGTGGTGCTTAGCGGTGATTACAATTCCCTTAAAACCACCAGCCTTAGCGGCATCAACCCATTGTTTTGCATCAAAATTGACCGGATTGAATTTTGCAGGGTCTTCCTTGCCGTAGCCCATATGATCATTACTCGGATAGAAAGTCTTCATGCCAAAATGAGCAAACATGATGTATTCCGCATTGTGCCAGTTCAGCTGGGCTTGATTTGGAATGGGCAGAAAAGCTTCCGGTTCTGTGTTGGATTCTATATTACAGCTTGTAAATGTTAAAGTCAGAGCAAAAACTATGGATATGTACTTTTTCATAATGACGAAAATAGGGAAAAACCTGCACAATGAACCACACTCTTATTTACCGAAATCTCTGCAGTTGTAGTTACCGCTTACAGCTGAACCTCCAGATGATCAATTCAACAATATATTATATGCTCAAAGCGTTTAACAAACAATAATTTAACTAAGCTGACCATGCTAAACAGAACAACATTATTCATATTCTTGATATGTCTGGCTGCAATTTTAATCTCTTGTGGGAACAATACTAATACATGTATAATCCAAGGGACAGTTACCAACCTGGATTATGATACCTTAATTTTAAAAAAATCATATACCGATACTAGGTTTGCTGACACATACATACCTGTAATTGATGGAAAGTTTATTTTTGAGTTAGACTATGATCATGTTGAGGCTCAAAGTTTAGTTTTTAAAAAACAAGTTGAAAGTGGTATGTGGCGACAATATAGATTTTTTCCTCACTGTGGTAAGGTTAAAATATCTATTTCAGAAGAATATAACGATACCGAGATAGTCGGTGGTAAATTAAATTCCAGCTACTTCGTTTTCATGGAAAACTATAAGGAGCAATTTAAAGATGCAAAACCATGGAACGATAGTATCAGCAAAATGTGGGAAACTGGAGAATATTTCACTGATACTGTAAATGTGCTCAGGGAAAGCCTAAATTCTGCTAAGACAAGAGAAGAACAGATGAAGTACTATAGATTAATTGAAGGGCTTAAAAAAGCGGGATTATACGCTAGTGAGCCTGCTCAGATTCTACAAGACATCGTTGACTCGATTGACATCAGGATTGACGAATGGAAATACCAATTCATTGAGCAAGAACAATCCATATTGTCTTACTATCTTATTCTTTCTGACGCTAAAGAAATGGCTCATAATGATAAAATAAATGTTGATAGAATAAATATGGTATCTATGGAGCTGGAGGGACAACCGTTCTTGTTGACATAACTGGAGAAATTCTTGCTGTGCATCCTACTGCTGAAGAGGTGCGTGAAATTCTGGCAGAGCTTTTATGAATTGATACTATAATCATACCGATATCACAACTATTTCTCGAGTTTTAAGGTAACAAGGACAGGCATATGGTCTGAAGCATTTGCCTTGATTATCTTTACATCCTTAATAACCCAGTTATGACCTTTCGAAACAAAGATATAGTCTATTCTTGACCGGGGATTCTCGAACGAGCTGGTATTTTCCGGATCTCCTAACATTTCGGCTGCATCGTTGAAACAATTTTTAATTTGTAAATAAGGTTCACTATTGGGCCTTATATTAAAATCCCCTCCCATAATAACCGGCAAAGTATTATTGCTGAAATAATCACAAATGGCTTTTGATTGAGCAAATCTATTTTCAGAATATTCATGACACAGGTGTGTCCCTGCAAAAATAATTTTTTGTCCATTTGGGAATGTATGATTAATCATTAGCAAAGTCCGCCCTTCACCACCTTTAGGAATAGGAAGACTAAAAACAGAGTGTTCAGTAGGGAAACGTGATAAAATACCTTCTCCATAACCTCCGTCACTATAATTTATTGCTTTGCCAAAAAAACCGTACATCCCAGTCAAACTAGCCAATTCCTTCATTAGGTCTTTTTTAATGCCACCATTAAATGTTGCAGTCCGATTGGTCATGCTATCAACCTCTTGCAAGGCAACAAAATCAGGCTTATATTTATTTATAACATCTGCAACTTTCTGGAGATTGCTTTCTCCATGTGAATAGTTTTGTTCTCCATGGAAGATATTATATGTCATGACCTTTAACTCTTGCGCAAAGGTTGCAGATGAGAAGAGAAATAGAAGCACTGAAAGAAAAAGAATAGAAGCAAATAACTTGTTGCGTTTTAGGTTTTTGTTTTGAGTATTCATGAAAATTTTTAGTTTGATTTTTTATTTGGCTAAAATACCCAAATAGTCTTATGGGTATCCAGATGTTTAGTCCCTCGTAAAAATGTATGGGTGAATTTATGAATATTTTAAACTAAATGTATCACGCTTACTCAGAAAGATTTGTTTGCAAGGGCTTTGATTATAGAAAAGCCATGGTTTATAGAAGACATCCAGTTTATACCTGAAGAAAAATTGCTTAAAAAATGGTACTCCTGGGCAACTCACACACAATTTTATAAAGAGCCAAAAATATTAATGATTTGATACTAAAATCATACCGATATCGTTTTATTTTTAGCAACCTATTCTAAAACCTAAAATCTATCTAAATGATAGTCGTTAAAAAACAAATTTTGATTTTAGCAGTTTTATTTTGCTCAAGTTCTATTTCTTATGGACAAAAGGCTGATAAATCTGTTAATCTCATTCAAAATGGTAAGGATACAGGGTATTTGATTCATCTAAAAGAGATTAAAGAAACATATTCTCCAAAATTGTCAGATTTCGCAAAGGATTTTGATATAATCAGGCTAGAAACGAGTAAAGATTGCCTTTTGGGAAAGGGTACATATTACATTACGAATGAATACATATTGGTAGAAAAGCCAAAGCATGGTGTTCTTCAATTTAGTTCAAAAGGTAAGTTTATTCGCACATTAGCCAAAATGGGGCAAGGACCAGCAGAATACCTCATGCCAAATTTTACAGTTGATGAAGAGAAACAAATCCTCTACATAAATGATTACACAAAAGGCGGATATTTTCTCAGCTTCGATTTACATTCAGGAGAAT
>CAYXQX010000348.1:0-4872 GCA_964467485.1 uncultured Porphyromonadaceae bacterium
CAGATGGATCATAAGTAAAGGCATGTGTTCCTGATAGCCATGCACTTACATCAACATCATCTGCGTTGATCATATTCGCAGCAATAGCATCAAAACATACTTCCAATTTATCACCATCAAATACTCCATATTCTCCCCAGAAAGATCCTTTGTCATCATAAGTGTAGGTGCCATCAAAGCCGAAAGTAATTTCTTGATAATATAAACAGGGGCGTTTCCCATCGTTTTGCAGACCTTCCCACCAACCTGCTGGAGCGTCAGCATTCTCGCCCAAAGACATACTAATTCCCTCTCGGAATAATTTCCATGTCTTAGAAACATCTCCGCTAAGCAATTTGAAAGCCTGGTCTGGATCTACAATTTCTATAGATTCCTGATAAACCGCTGAAACATCTGCACTGTTGGTAGCTGTTAAAATAACGGTGTAATTTCCTACAGAAGCAAATGCATGTGTAGGATTTTCTTCAGTGGATGTTTCACCATCACCAAAATTCCAGCTGTAAGTGACAGCATTTTGAGAATAATTTGTGAATACAACCTCTAAAAAATTATCATCACTTATCACATATTGAAAGCTAGAAACTGGATCCTTAACCACTTCCTTGTCCTTCTCGCAAGAAGTTAACGAAAAAATGAAAGGTACAGCAAAAAAGACAGTAGCTAACCTTTTAAAAAATCTTAAACTGTTTGTTTTCATAATAACATAATTTTAATGTGTGTTTTAATCTAATCTTTGTGCCAAAATTAAAGCAACATTAGGTATTTATTAAATATTTTGGCACATCAAAGACACATCAATATAATATAATGATACATTATAAATACATCATGTGAACATATAAAACTCTGCTTTACAGCATGTTAGTATTATTAATATTAATGTATTCTCATTTCTCATATTTGCACATCGCCCCAGCTAAAGCAGAATCTATTCTATGGTGAAAACGAAAAAGTATCATGAGTAATAATACATAGTATGCGGAGCTCTAATATCAGTTTCAGTAAAGGCAGGACTGACTTATATGTTTTTAAAACTTCTTTTGTTTGGCATTAATTATTGAACTTGATTTCCAAAAAATAGCAATGATTCGAAGTGCCATTTTATAAAAAACCCTATTCTGCACTATGTTTTACTGCTGATGTAATATTGCTGTATCATAAACACCCACATGATGAGTTAGAGTGAAGTAGTTTTTTTTTTGATTAAAAATCCGATCCTCTATATTGCCATTCAATACAAATCGTTCAAAACAACAATGCATTACTCTAGAACAGCTATCCTATGAAAACAACAAAATCTTATTCAATATATATTTCTTTAATTGTAGCCCTGGGGGGCTTTCTAATGGGGTTTGATGCTTCAGTAATTTCTGGGGTAATAAAATTCGTTTCCATTGAATTTGATCTCGATCCGGTTCAGCATGGTTTTGCTGTAGCGAGTCTGACCCTTACTGCTACTCTTGCAATGATGTTTGCCGGACCACTTTCAGACAGAATAGGTCGCAAAAAAATATTAATCATTGCCGCATTATTGTTCTTTGTTTCAGCTATATATTCTGCCCTGTCACCCAGCTATGTACACCTTATTATTGCCAGAATGATCGGTGGAATTGGTGTTGGATCAGCGCTTATTATACCTCCTATGTATATTGCAGAGATCGCTCCTCCAAAAATCCGGGGGCGATTGGTATCATTCAACCAACTAAATATAGTACTTGGACTTTCCATCGCTTTCTTTACAAATTATTTAATATTAAAATTGGGAGATTCTGAGAGTTCATTTGCACAAACCCTGAATATTGCTGAAAACAACTGGCGTTGGATGCTCAGTATTGAAACCCTCCCCGCAATCCTGTATTTCGGATTACTTTTCTTCGTACCTGAAAGTCCAAGATGGCTTGCAATGAAAGGTAAAAGCGAGAAAGCTGTAAATGTGCTGGCTAAATTCGAAGGTGAAAAAGAAGCCAGGAATTCCCTTTCATCAATACTTGACAGCCTTAAAACAAATCAGGGTAGTACGAAACTCCCTTTGAAAGAACTTTTTAAACCAGGATTGAAGGTTGTTCTTACTATTGGAATTGTAATCGGCGTCCTGCAACAAATTACCGGGATCAATGTTGTATTCTTTTATGCTCCTATGATCTTTGAACAAACGGGTATAGGTACAGATGCTTCCTTTGCTAATGCAGTGATTATTGGCCTCACTAACCTGGTTTTTACAATTGTAGCTATTGCTTTTGTTGACAAGCTGGGAAGGAAACCTCTACTTGTTTTCGGACTAATCGGGATCACTCTATCTATGTTCATTCTAACAGCAAGTTTCAGGCAGGCAACATACAATATCGACGAACAGGCAATTGTAGAATTAAGTCAACACCCGGACTACGAATCATTTAAGCAAATTGAATCGCTGAGAGACATAGAATTTAAAAATGATGTCAGCTTTAAACAGGAACTTTCAAAAATTATAGATAGGCAAATCATTAAAAAATATGAAGGTGATTTAATGAAGGCTTGTATCGATATAAATGCATGGTTGGTACTTGTAGGTATTATTGCTTTCGTAGCATCTTTTGCTTTCTCCCTGGGACCCGTTATGTGGATATTATTCTCCGAGCTGTTTCCTGATAAACTACGAGGCGTCGCAATATCTTTTGTTGGAGTTCTGAATTCTGCGGTCAGCTTTACCGTTCAGCAACTATTTCCATGGGAACTATCCAAGATCGGAAGCTCAGCCACCTATTTCATATTTGGATTATTTGCTGTTGCCGGATTAATCTTTGTACTGTTCAAATTACCTGAAACAAAAGGAAAATCCTTGGAAGAGATTCAAAACACACTTGTTGGAAAATAATTATTGGAAATCATGAAATACTTAAAAACTTTAACTGTCCCCTTTTTAATTGTTTTCATTATGCTAGTATCATGTAATAATACTGAAAATGAAACCAAAAAAATGAAACCAAGAAAAGTTGAATTAGCTCAAATAGATGGTAGGTATAGCTTACTAGTCGATGGCACTGAGTTTTTCGTAAAAGGAGCAGGCCTTGATGATGGGAATATTGCAGCTCTAGCTGCTCATGGAGCTAACTCTTTTCGCACATGGATGGATTCTGACGTACATCTGCCTGCAGATGTAATACTTGAGCAGGCCCAGGAAAATGGTTTAATGGTTATGATGGGTCTGCCTATTGGCAGAGAACGCCATGGTTTTGACTATTCAAATGAAGAGAATGTGAAACAACAGTTCGAAGAGATAAAAGAAAAAGTACTTGCCATGAAGGACCATCCTGCACTTCTTGGCTGGGGTATCGGCAACGAACTGAACTTGCGTTCAACTAATATGAAAGTATGGGATGCTGTCGAAGAAATAGCAACTTATATTCATGAAGTTGATGGTATGCACCCAACAACAACAATGCTGGCAGGTATCGGACCGAATGAGGTTCAATACATACGAGAAAATTGCCCGAACCTGGACTTCTTATCAATCCAAATGTATGGCGACATTGTAAACCTTGCTGATCGAATTGAAAATTCAGGTTATACAGGACCTTACCTAATAACTGAATGGGGAGCCACAGGACATTGGGAGGTCCCAACTACTTCTTGGGGAGTTCCAATTGAAAATTCTTCTACTGAAAAGGCCAGGGACTTTAAACACCGCTATGAGACTGCAATAATAAGCAACAAAACGCATTGCCTGGGTTCATATGTTTTTCTTTGGGGTCAGAAACAAGAGAGAACTCCAACGTGGTATGGACTGTTTACCGAGGAGAATATGGAAACTGAAGCAATTGATGTAATGCATTATTTCTGGAATGATAAATGGCCAGAAAACCAGTCGCCAAGGGTGGTAGAAGCAACATTAGATAACAAAACAAGGTATGATAATATATATCTTAAACCAGGAAAAAAATACACAACAAAATACCAATTCACAGATCCAGATAACGACCCACTCACTATCCGAATTGAAATCATGCATGAAAGTACAGACCTTCAGGATGGAGGTGACCTTGAAAACAGACCAGATACTCTGAAAACGGAAATTCTCCTAAGTGACCTGAATACCACCGAATTTATCAGTCCCATGAATCCGGGAGCTTACAGATTATTTCTTTACGCTCATGATGATCATAATCATGTTGCAACTATCAATTTACCATTCCTAATTGAATAAGGACTGATGGCCAAGGATAAAATTACTATTGCCGGTAAGAAACTTAATCTTCAGGATTCTATAGTAACAGGGGAGTTTGTTACACTGAAAAAGGAGAGATACTTTAAGATTGAGAACTATAGAGACATGCCTTCATTTCTGATGAGCATAGTAAGCAATTCAAATCATTGGATGTTCATTTCCAGTCAGGGAGGTCTGACTGCAGGACGAACAAATCCTGATCAGGCCATTTTCCCGTATTATACAGACGATAAAATCCATGAAGCAAAAGACCTTTATGGAGATAAGAGTATTTTACGTATTAGAAAAAACAATAGTGTTCAATTATGGGAACCATTCTGCGACTACTATAAAGGAATATATAACATTACAAATAACCTCTACAAAAATACAATTGGCAACAAATTGATATTTGAGGAGATCAACCATGATCTTAAAATTAATTTCAGGGTAGCATGGATGAATAGTGATAAGTATGGTTGGATCAGGCAAACATCCATTAAAAACCTTTCTGGAAGTAAAAAGAAAATAGAGCTTCTGGATGGCATCCACAATATTATACCATCCGGTGTTCTTAAAACAGTTCAAGAGAAGTTCTCAACTCTGATGGACGCGTATAAAAAGAGTGAGCTAGAAGAAGCTTCGCAGCTTGGAATATTTTGTCTTTCATCTATACCTATTGATCGTGC
>CAYXQX010000349.1:0-4865 GCA_964467485.1 uncultured Porphyromonadaceae bacterium
GTAACCGTTCTTCTTTGGGATTGGCCATATCCCGAAACATCAAAATCAGAAGAGTATTTCCCACCCAGGCTATCATAATCAATTAGAAAAGTTTCCCAGGCTAACTCGTCGGTAAAAGAATCCCAATCATTATTATTATTAGCCGTATAAACGAATTCATCCACGAGTGAATTAGTGTTGTTAACCGCCTGCATGGTATAATTATTCGTGAAATCTCTGATCTTATTGTAGCCAAACCCAAAGACAATTTTGCTTGACTTTTCTTCTATACCATTATTTGTATTAAATGGAACAACAAAGCCAAATTGATTGAGCCCCATTTTGTATTGGGAATCAGAGATCCGATTATTGAGGTAATTAGCTTCTGTTCTAATAGTGTTGAAACTAGGTGTAATAGAGAATTCACTCTGTCGGTACAAAGCTATACCAGCCGGATTTATACTTAGTGCTCCAAAATCACCGCCTAAGGCTCCGAAGGCACCACCCATACTCATTGTTCTGGCCGATCCGCCGACATAAGTTTTCGAAAATCGGAGGGCATCTTGCTCATTTTGTGCGAAAGCTCCCAAGCTAAAGCTAATTACGAATATTATAAGGATATATTTTTTCATTTTACTATCTTTTATTCGGTTAATTTTTGTCAAAGAAATCCTATTACATGTGATACTGAACCATGTTTATCAATAAGTTAAATGAGGTTTATCTTCTTCCACCGCCAGATCTCGAACTGCTTCCTCCTGAGCTTCTGGATGAGCCACTTGAACTTCCTGAAGAACTGCTTCGGGAAACACTCCCTGAGCTACCACCTGAACTTCTGGAACTACTACTACTACCAGAACTTCTATAGCTGCTACCTGATGAGCTACCAGAACTTCTGTAAGAACTTCCTGAGTTTCTGTTAGATGAAGATGAACTCTTGTATGTTGAACTAGATCGGGTAGTTGTTTTTGGTACAACTCTCGTCCCAGAGCTGCGATATGACGAAGAATTGCCTGTTCTACCGCTTGACCTGTATGATGATCCCTTGCTACTAGTACCGCTGGATTTTGGCCGTGTATATGTTGAACGGCTGCTAAGTGAACTGCTACGGCTATTTGAAACCTTGACAGGAGGCCTGGCATACTGACTACCCGACTTACTGCTTGAAGAAGTAATATTGCTTCGGCTATTAGTGGATGATCCTGTTCGGCTGCTGGTATTTACCTTACGAGGATAACTCGTTCCAATACTGGATGATCTTTTATCTGTACCTGAAACAGCATTGTTCAACGAACTTCTACTTGAGCCACTCTGATTAGCGACAGTTGATTTTGTTGCTGCCCCGTTACTTCCCAAGCCTGCTCTTGAAGATGTTCTTTGTGATTTACTGCCTATTGCGCTACTGCCACCACCCGATGGACCATCAGTAATTTGTGAATTGCGATGACCATAATGATACTTATCACTGGTACGATAGGCAAAACTTTGCCCCCATGAGCGGTCAGATCCATAATATGAATTGCCGTAATACCATGGGTTATATCCATAACCGTATCCAGACCCATATCCTGAGTAATATGAACGTCCATAGGAATTCCATGGACTATACGAACCGTAATAAAAGTTACCATAGCCACCAAATCCGTATCCACCATAGCCACCAAATCCGTAACTACCATAACCACCGTAGCCACCATAACCACCGTAGCCACCATAACCACCATAGTATCCCCCATAACCTAAACCACTACTGTAAAATGGATCATAATAGCCAAAAGACATACTGGGACGGTAGAAACGGTTTATCTGATTTGAATAATACATTTCCTCTTCTGGCTCATAGTAGTAATGATTATTAATTATCGTGTTACCATCTTCATCAACAAATTCCTCATATAGAGAATCAGTGAGAACATACTCCCTTTGACCTTCAACGAACTCTTCCTCTTCAATCAGAGCATTTTTCTTCTCCATTTCCTGCATTTCCTCCTGCTTCTGAGAAGGTAGTTCAAGCATCACTCTCTTTTCTACAACTATGGGCTGTGTTTCGGGTATATAATATAAGTCATCAGTGTAACCCCCAGACATGTACATGCCGGTTCCACATGAACTTAAAAGAAGCACCAGAATTAGCAGCAGTTGAGTATTAGTAGCTTTCATATTTCGTTCCTCCAATTTGTTTTAAATATAGGATTTAATTTTCTTAATTTGCATCCTACAATTTCGTAATCAAAATGCAAATATTATACCAAAAATAACAGTATGGCAAAAGTTTTAACTCCAAGGGATGAAAATTATGCCCAATGGTACAATGATTTGGTAATTAAGGCTGATTTAGCTGAAAATTCTGCGGTAAGAGGATGCATGGTAATTAAGCCTTATGGATATGCAATCTGGGAAAAAATGCAGGCCCAATTAGATATCATGTTTAAGGAATCTGGTCATGTTAATGCCTATTTCCCCTTATTCATACCAAAATCATTCTTCAGCCGTGAGGCAGATCATGTGGAAGGATTCGCAAAGGAGTGCGCAGTTGTTACTCACTACCGCCTAAAGCAAAATCCTGATGGAAAGGGATTAGTGGTTGATGAAACCGCCAAACTAGAGGAAGAGCTTATCGTTCGCCCAACTTCTGAAACCATCATTTGGAATACCTACAAAAAATGGATACAATCCTACAGGGATCTACCTCTTCTTATAAATCAGTGGGCCAACGTGGTTCGTTGGGAAATGAGAACACGATTATTTCTGAGAACGACTGAGTTCTTGTGGCAGGAAGGCCATACAGCCCACTCCACCAGTAAGGAGGCTGTTGAGGAAACACTGAAGATCCTGGATATCTATGCAGAGTTTGCGGAAAAATTCATCGGTGTGCCAGTTATAAAGGGTATGAAAACTGAAGCTGAAAAATTTGCCGGAGCAGTTGATACATATTGTATTGAAGCACTGATGCAAGACGGGAAAGCCCTACAAGCAGGAACATCTCATTTCTTAGGTCAAAACTTTGCAAAAGCATTTGATGTTAAATTTGCAACTAAAGAAGGCAAAGAAGAATATGTATGGGCCACTTCATGGGGAGTAAGCACTCGACTCATGGGAGCGCTTATCATGGCTCACTCTGATGATAAAGGACTTGTTCTTCCACCAAAACTTGCTCCATATCAGGTTGTAATAGTTCCAATTTACAGATCAGATGAAGAGTTTGAAGCAACCTGTAGTGCAGCACACGAATTTGCCAAACAGCTTAGAGAAGTTGGTATTTCGGTGAAAGTTGATGACAGAGACACTCAGAAGCCAGGATGGAAGTTTGCTGAATATGAGCTTAAAGGTGTGCCGATAAGACTTGCTGTAGGGCCTCGTGACCTGAATAATGGAACTCTTGAAGCTGCACGTAGAGACACTCTAAGCAAAGAGACTATTGCCCACGATCAATTAGTTGAGTACTGCTCTAATCTTCTTGAAGAAATTCAGGAGAATATATATACTAAAGCATTTAATTTCAGAAAAGAAAACACATTCAAGGCTGATACTTGGGAAGAATTTCTTGTACTTATTGAAAAAGGTGGATTTGTTTCATCGCACTGGGACGGAACTGCTGAAACCGAAAAACTCATTCAGCAAGAAACTAAGGCAACAATCCGCTGTATACCTATGAATAATAAAATGGAAGATGGAAAATGTGTTAAAACAGGAAATCCTTCCGTTCAAAGGGTATTATTTGCAAAAGCCTATTAATATTTAAAACAAAAAAAATGGCTAAAGAAAATAAGGAACAGAAAATTATCAATACGCTAACCAGCAAGTCCCAATTAAAACAAGAGGTATATGACAATACTTTCTCTGCATTTAATTTGCTTAAGGAAGTATTGAAGGATATGAATCAGAAATATAATGATAAGCTAAGGGAAAGTGATCATAGGATTAAGCTGAAATACTATGAGAATGAGGAATTTGAGGCAGAATTGAAAGTAGCCGGTGATTTACTCATTTTCACTATGCATTCAAATGTTTTTCAATTTAATAGAGAGCACGAGATTTGGAAAACCAAATATGTCAAGGATAATGTTCTTGCTGGTTTTTCAGGGATCATAAGTATTTACAATTTTCTATCAGATTCTTTCAAGTATGGCAGGAATGATGATCTGGGGTATCTGATTGCCCGTATATTTGTAAATAAAGACAACTTCTTTTTTGTGCAGGGAAAACGACAAACTGGGTTTAATTACTCCAGTTTAGGGACTAAAAAAATTAGTAAAGAAACTCTCACAAAAATTGTTGAGGCTGCTATAAATTACACTTTAGATTTCGATCTTCTTGTACCACCCTATGATACTGTAAAACTTGCTAATGTTGGACAGATCAGACAATCCATAAATGACTCAAAAATAAGAACAGGCAAGAGACTTGGTTTTCAATTTCGTTCTGACGATATCGATAAATAGTAAAATATACCATCATGAAAAAAATTACCTTATTAAGCACTATTGGAATTCTAATTTTGGCTCTATTCTCAGCTTGTCAAACTGCTGGCACTCCCGATGACCCGGTTGATCCCATTGTTCAGGAGAAATTAGATGCCTTTGCTACTTTCAAGCTCACTACAGACCTCAGTGGACTTACAGCTAATGAAAAAGCGATGCTTCCACATTTGATTAAAGCTGCTGAGCAAATGGACAATATTTTCTGGAAGCAGGCCTATGGTGATCGTGACGAGTTAATGAAAACTATAAGAGATCCTGCTGCACGTGAATTTGCAAAAATAAACTATGGTCCCTGGGAAAGGCTTAAGGAAAACACCGCTTTTGTCGATGGTTTCGATGAGAAACCGCTAGGTTCACAACTGTATCCTAAAGATATGTCCAAGGAGGAATTCTCTTCCTGGGAAA
>CAYXQX010000350.1:0-4864 GCA_964467485.1 uncultured Porphyromonadaceae bacterium
AATGGATGGAGATTATACTGCCCCTTCTGGAATATTATGTCGACCGTACTCCAAGATCCTTTGTTGAAAGAAAAAACTACTCTCTTGTATGGCACTACAGGCATGCTGATCCTGATATGGGACCTCAGAGATCCTGGGAGCTAAAAGAAGAACTGAAAATTAATGTTGCAAATCTTAACCTCGAAATTATGGATGGGGATAAGGTAATTGAAATAAAAAATGCAGGAATTAATAAAGGTCGTGCCGCTTTAAATAAGATAGGTGAGAAAAATCCTGATTTTATTCTGGCTCTTGGAGATGACTGGACAGATGAATTCACTTTTAATGCTTTACCAGACAGCTCCTACACTATCAAGGTCGGTACAAAATCGACACAAGCAAAATACTATATTGATGATGTTAAGGCAGTCAGATCATTATTAAAACAACTCCCTGCGCATGACGGAATAACCGAATAACGTAATAACCGAATAACTATTCCCCAACCCAATCAATAGCTTGCCTCAATAACTTCCGGAAATTTGGATTACTGTAAGCATTATTATCGTGCCCAAATTGGATATAAACAATCCTTGATTTACCATAAGTATTTGTCCAAACCTGAAATTCATCTGATTCTGGATGATTACTGCTAATCAAAGGATGCACATCAGGAATAACCTGATACTGACCATACACCTCTTCGTGAAGATGGAAATCTTCCAGCCCCTTCACAACAGGGTGTTTTTTATCCAGAATATTAACATCCACTTCCTGCCCATCCCTATAGGTTGATGCCGGAACAGAATCTCCATCTACTATGGTTGGAGCAAGATAGTACCTGCCACCTAATATCTTAAGGAACTCATCCCATTCCTGATAGGATGCTATAGAATGATGAAGAAAAACCACCCCCTTACCTTCATTCAGCATATCAATAAAAGCCACCTTCTGATCATCAGTGATATCCTGATACAAATCGTAAAAAACAAGAGCATCATACTTATCAATCGAATCGGATGAATAAATATTATTGGCACAAGGATGAACAAAATGATCAAACTGCAAATCAGGATAGCTCTTAAAAGCCTTAACAAAATTCACACTGTCATAAACATGACCACCAGTAATAATTGCTATGTAATCCTCGTTATCAGAAGAGCAAGATATCACTGAAATAAAAATTAAGAATGCTAAAATATACCTCATATCATTAATCTAAGTACAAAACAACGAATAACAGAATAACGAGTAACGAATAACGAGTAACCGAATAACGAGTAACCGAATAACGAGTAACGAATAACGAGTAACCGAATAACGGATAGCCATCGAAAATGCAACTTTTTTCGTAAATTTAATCATTCAAATATAAAACAATGCCATGAAAGAAATCAGAATTATTATAATCGTCATTACCCTTGGCATCTTTTCATCAGGATGTGTTAAAGAGGCAGCTGTTCCGGATTTACCCCCAAAAGCATCTCTCGCTATGGAATTTGATGAGATTTGGGCTACCCTCCCTGCTCCGGAAGCATACACTAAAATTACGCCTCCATCAAACTTCATTTTTGCAGCCGCCAGCATTTATTGGTGGAATGCCATATTAACCATTCAAATGGCTGTCCCTGTTGCGGCATTTAGTGAGTCTTTTAACCACGATCCAGTGTGGGATAAATCTTCTACATCCTGGGTGTGGTCATACACCCTTGATTTTCAGAATACCAGCTATACGGCCGAGCTCTTTGCCAAATCTGAAACGGATAAAATCAATTGGTCGATGTATTTCTCAAAAGAAGATGGATTCACAGATTTTCTTTGGTTTTCGGGAACCTCATCAATGGACAATACTTCAGGTTTGTGGACAATCAATAAAGATCCCGATAGTAATATCAAAGATCCCGACAAAACAACTCCTTATTTAGAGATAGAATGGAATGTTTCTGAAGATGGTATTCCTGATATAAAATATACCAGCATTGAGGCAAAATCAGTTAATAATGGAAGTTACATCCATTATGGAAAAATTAGCGACCCCGACTATGATGCCTTCTATGATATTTATCGGGTTTGGGAAGAAAACCTGGTGAATATTAAATGGAATACGACCTCACACAAGGGAAGAGTCTTAAGTATGGCCGATTATCAAAATCCATCCTGGCATTGCTGGGATGAAAGCTTTAAGAACATCGCCTGCGAATAGAAAATTAATCATCTTTAATTTGTATTACATATAGGATAGTTGTAAGTTTCAGCTATGAAACATGCAATTTACTCTATTGCCCTTACTATTGCGTATCTGTTAGTCTCATATAGTGGATTTTCCCAGAAAGTCACACAGTATAACCTAAGCCTCCCCTATGTTTTTACCAACCATATGGTAATTCAGAGAGATAAACCAATTACAATCTGGGGTAAAGCTGAGATAAACAGTAAGGTTAAAATTGATTTTTTTGGAGAGAAAAAAATCGTGAAATCTGGCCCTGATGGATCATGGAGCGTAGTGTTTCCGTCGCGCCATGAAGGTGGACCAGGAAATCTTAATATTAGTAGTAAAAAAGATGAAATAAAAATTGAGGATATCCTGATTGGTGAAATTTGGATCTGTGCGGGTCAATCAAATATGTATTGGCCATTGAAGAGTTCGGAGGAAGGGAAAAACGAAATCAATACTTCGGATTATCCCGAGATTAGATTGCTGGACATGCAAGCTCCTGCCTGGCCGGGTGGTGGGAAATTTACAATAGAACAACTGAAAAGGCATTTCCCCGACAAATATTATGAAGGAAGCTGGGAAAAGTGCTCTCCCGAAATTTCCGCCAACTTCTCAGCTGTGGCCTACCACTTTGGCAAAGAGCTACACAAGAAGCTTGGCGTTCCTATTGGGCTCATCGATCTTGCAGTTGGAGGTGTAACAACAGAATCATTCATCAGTATAGAAGCTTTATCCAGCCATCCTGATTTAAAAAAACTCTTAGATAACTGGTTTGAAAATCCTCTAATACATCCTTGGGTAAAAAGCAGAACCAGAGAAAACCTTAGCCTTTGGTTTGAAAATCCTACAGAACCCAGACCCAGGCATCCATTTGAGCCTGGACTCCTGTACGAGGCTGGTATTGAGCCTATTTTACCATTTTCAATTCGCGGCACCATATGGTATCAGGGCGAATCTAACCTGCCAACAGAAAATGATTACTACCCGGTTACATACAACCAGAACAAACAACTATTTCACCTGTTGATTGATAGTTGGCGTGAAAAATGGAACCAGGATGATTTTCCTTTCTATTATGTTCAGCTTCCTAATATTAACCGCGACTGGCTAGAGTACCGGGATATGCAGAGGAGAACACTCGATGAAATCCCTAATACAGGTATGGCGGTTACGATAGATATAGGAGCTCCAGGGAATGTCCACCCAAAGAATAAAAAAGATGTCGGACATAGGCTCGCACTTTGGGCCCTGTCGGAGACCTATGACATGCCAGACCTTGTCTACTCCGGGCCACTTATTGAATCAGCTCAAAGACAAAGCAATGAAGTAATTCTAAAATTCAAGCATATTGGAAGCGGCTTGAATTTGAAAACTGATTGCTATCAAGGCTTTGAGATTGCCGGTGAAGATGGTCGTTTTGTCTCTGCCAAGGCATCATTAAAAGCCAATGAACTAAGCCTGACAAATACTCATATAAACAACCCAATAGCTGTGCGTTATGCCTGGTCGCCAAATCCACAACCCAGCTTATCGAACAAGGAAGGGCTGCCGGCATCACCTTTCCAGTACAATTTCGAAAATGGATCAGATAAACCTTCATTTATTGATGTATTTACTACCGGAAAAGATAACATAGAAGGAATTTTTGCAGCTCCTGAAAGGTTCGCTCAGTATAGGGAGCAAAATGTTGTGGTCACCAATGATGGCACTGTTGTGCTTGTTTGTCAAGCCAGGGAGAAAAGCTCGTGGTCCGACCGCTCTGGTCAAGACCTGGTTGTTAAAACATCAAATGATAATGGCTTCTCCTGGTCCCAGGCCAGATTGATAGCAATTCACGGCAACCACTCTATTGTTCCTAATGCGGCAGTTTACGACAAAATCAGGAATAAAATTCATGTACTCTATAATGTCACAGAGTGGGATTACACCAATCCGCCTGAACGTATCAA
Organism: uncultured Porphyromonadaceae bacterium; assembly: GCA_964467485.1. Taxonomy (GTDB): domain Bacteria; phylum Bacteroidota; class Bacteroidia; order Bacteroidales; family UBA12481; genus JAUVKA01. The sequence goes on from CAYXQX010000350.1 coordinate 4,144, forward strand.
AGGTGAAATGCATGATAACGTTTGCAGGCAGTATGTCGTAACTAGCGATGACTCAGGGTTGACATGGACAGCTCCACGTGATATATCCAACATGATAGATACCAAAGGGGCTGTTGCGGTTTTTGGTTCAGGAGAAGGAATCCAGCTTACAAAAGGGAAAAATAAAGGTAAACTGATAATAACAGGAGGTGACTTTAATCTTGGCAAACAGATTTTGGCTTATTATAGTGATGATCATGGAGAAACCTGGAAAAGAAGTAATGCAGTTCCTATACCTGATGACACTTCGATGGCTAGTGAAACAAAATTGCTTGAGCTCCCTGATGGTACACTTATCCTTAATAGCCGTACCTTCATACGTAATCAAACTAATCAACGACTTAGGTCAAGGGCATTCAGTAAGGATGGCGGCGTTAACTGGACAATGTTGGAAAATGATAATGACCTCAAAACTGTCAGCTGTAATGCTGCCCTTCTTGGAGTAAGCAACCCTAAAGGAAAAGATGGAATGATCCTCCTTAACTCGCTTCCTGTAGGCCCGGGACGCACCCATGGAACTGTATATGTAAGTTTTGATGGCGGACTATCATGGCCCTACCAAAAGATGATTATTGAAGAAGAATTCGCCTACTCCTCCCTTGTCCAGTTAGCTGATGGATATATTGGCCTATTCTACGAAGCCAACGGACACAAAGACATCAAGCTGATCCGCTTTAATATT
>CAYXQX010000351.1:0-4839 GCA_964467485.1 uncultured Porphyromonadaceae bacterium
GGATCCCATTTCAAACCATATTCCATTGCTAAGCCTTTTATATTTAAAAGATGAATCACCGGAATGTCATTTATCATGGCTCTATGAATTGATCCTTGTTGATCAGGGCCAGGTATTTTATGCTTTCTAACCAGTCCTGGCTTTAAGCTCAATATTGTCGAACTCGTTCCTATATTGGCTATGGCTCCTCCAGAATTGATGAAAGCCTTTATAATACCCTTATCAAAACCATAAAGACTATCACGTAAGGAAACACTTTCCTTTAGGTTTGGCTTATTAATAAAAATGTATCCTGATTTAACAATAAACTCGCTTAGCTTGTTATAAATATCGGTTTCCCAACCATCTCCTGAATCATTCTCCCCTCCTAAAGAAACTGCCAGCGGTGGACTATCAATTAAACCACTATTATACAGTAAATTGCAAATAGTCAGTATATTAAAATCAATCCTATTTGCACCAAATGATGAGGCACCAAGGGATAGAACAGTTTTACATTTGATTCCTGCTGCTTTGGCAGCCGAAAGGCTTGCCAGCAGAAGTCCCGGAAAGGAACCTGAACATCCAATTGCAATTGTGTCATTTTTCTTAACCCCAGCTTCTTCCAGTAGCTCAATCATTAATGACGCGAATTCAGGTTGGATAGCAGTTCGCTTAGCTTCAAGATGACCAATGGTTGTAGTCATATCAGTCCATTCCGGACCTATGAGCCCTGTTTTTTCCGGATCATTTATTGTGTCAATATAAATATCGTTTTTAGCACAATACTCAGAAACTGTATATAACATTTCCTCCATAATACTGATAGCCTTTTCTTGCTTTGAACTTCTTTTGTCAGGTAGAATTACTTGGTATAATATTATGCCTGTCAGTATGATAGCACTAACGATGCCTAAACTAATAATGTTCTTTTGTTTCGAAAAGTAAGAAGACATAATCCTGATTTTTTCAGAATATTAAATAAAAAAGCTTACCCACTGCGAACAGGAGTAACAGAACAATAGCCAGTGCCGACAAAGTCACTGCCAGTCCTTGTTTTTCCATTTGGTTAGCTAATAATCCGGGAATTATCCAACCAATTACCTTTAACTCAATTATTTCAGGGAAAAAGCGTGGTAAAATGTAGGATAAAACAAATGCCAAACATGCTCCAAGTAGTATTATCAGAACAAACCTTCTTTTCCCAAACAGGATCAATCTACGCGATAGCAATCGATATATTCCAAGGGTCACTATAGATATTATTAGGGTTCCGAGCAGGCGAAAAGGCTGATCAATAAACAAAACCAGATAGGCTGGAACAATTATACCACCTGGGTAAACACCAAATAATGAAATAAATATCAAAGTAATTGCCAGTCCGATAAAAAAGAGTTCATAGCTCATCTGCACTTCTTTTTACAGGTTTATTTTTTGCCCCTTAAGTTCCCAATAATCCACCAACTTAAGTCCGGTATTTCCAATATTGGCTAAACCAAAAACTAAACATGGTGACTTTCCATTGGCAACAATAGTATCTGTGATAAAAGCCGGGTCGATAGAATTTATGACGTGTCCCTTTTTCAATATGCGATTTAAATAGTGCCTATGTGAACCAGTGAAAAATAGTCCGGCAAATATTTTCGATTCATCAGTTTTCAGAAACTCCAACCATTGTATGCTCCGTTCTGCTCTATCTGATCTTAATGAAAGTAATCCCAAAATATTGAAATTTTTCCACTTTGGCCTCTTTATAATTTCCTCAATTATCTGCATGCTTGATATAGGATCATTAGCTGCAAAAAGGTTGATGAAAATAAAAGATTCATCTCTGTTTAGCGTAAATCCACGTGTTTCCCCCTTATCCATTTCAGCCTTTTGGATACCTGCTGATATATTTTCTTTGGTGCAGGCAAATACCTCAGCCAATTTGCTGGCTTTATGCTGGTTTCGAAGAGTCAGAGGTGCAGAATCTACAGTTATTATTTTTGCCTTTTTATTAGATATCGACTTCTTAAATTCCTGGTCAAGATCATCTTTGTCAATTATTATAGTTGAATTATTATGTATGTCATTGGCATACAACAGAGCCATGTTTTTATCTGAAGCTGCATCAAGGTGGTCGGGATAAAAATTTGTAATAATGGTGTAATTAGGTTTCAGTAGTTTTTGCGTTTCTGTTCGATGATTCTCGGGCTGAATACTCATGATCTCAGAAATCAGAAAGTCGACTTTCAAAACTGATGCTTTTCTAATAAGCTTTTTTTGTTCCAGGATGTTAGGAGCTCCCATTCTTTTGATTGACTGCTCAGAACCATCAGGCAATATATACTTTGCTTCAGTTCCTGTAGTCTTTGCTAAAACATTATGCCCTGATTCACGAAGTATTGAGGCTAATAGCCTTGTTACAGTAGTTTTGCCACGGGTTCCGGTAATACTGATCCTTGTTGGAATTGAATTTAACCTTCTGTTATGACAGATAACTTCAATGATTAAAAACAATAAAAATATTGTAATAAATGTGAGAACAAGGCCTGTAGCTAACAGTGTTTGCATTAGGCACTTCACTTATTCACAATGAAAAACCAGCTTAGCCTCCCATAAATCATCCCGGAAAACCTCTCACTACTTTGCAACTGGTGATCAGGAGGATATCTGGTTTTTAGAAATGCTTCACTTTTTTGGATTAGAGAAGGTCCCAACTGAATCTGAAAGAATCTTCCCGGGGTTTTTTCCTTATTAATTTCCATTAACCATCCTATACTTGCAGTGTTTTCCTTAATCCTGAAAAAATCATTGCTTTCCTTATTGTGCAAGCCGTAAGCTCCCTTTAGATAGAAGCCATTCTCTGTAATCTTTGCTTTTTTTGAATTGTGTTTTTTTGTTAGATAAATATTGATTCCACCATCAACTGCCGGGCCAAAAAACCATTTGTCCTCGAATTCGTTAACGTGGGCAGTTCTGAAATATATGCCTAGATCCAAGGCAATAAACTTAGCCGGTCTGAGCTGGATAGGGATTCCAACCAGACCTGCCCCACCGAACGACATGCCTGAACTGAGCTTTAATGGGCTTTGGGCACACAGATTACTGAGATTACTAAATGGGAACAGGAAAAACAGGATAATGAGCAGATTAAGAGATTTATGTTTCATCAGGATTTTTTTATAAAGTTAGATAAAATGTTATTTCAAAATTCATCTGCCAAAAAGAATTTATGTGAGATATCACAAAGTAACTAACTCAATGTATAATGATTTGGTATATTCACAAAGGATTAAATATAAACAACATGAAGTATTACATTCAACTATTTATCGTTGCTATATTGCTCAGCCTTTTTGCTTATTCTTGTTCAAATTCTGTGAAACATGAATCAGATTTAAGTTTTAAAATAATTAAAAAGGAATTTTCCGAAACGCCTATTAGTCCGCTACTTTACAGCCATTTTATAGAAATAGGCTTTGGTTATCAAATTGCACCAATGCAGGCCGAGCTGCTATTTAATAGAAGTTTCGAGAGATTCCCACCATACAATGGTAGAAGCAAAAATTCTTTCGGCTTTTTACTTCCAGATAATGAATACATTAGCGATTGGAGTGGTGAATCGTGGTATCATTCAGGTTATGAGCATAACAGTTGGTATGCAGCCCCGGGAAAACCTGATAAGCCATATATTATTACTGATGAATCCACTTACCTGAAAAGTGAGACCAAAAAGGTTAAAGTAAAGCTAGAATCTATTGATGGTGTTTCGATACATGGTGAGCAAAGCATCAGGATAAAAAATGAAGAAAATGAGAACTGGGGAGGTATTGCTCAAGATGGAAAATGGATGGAGAATGGGAAGGGATATTTGTTTTCGGGATACCTCAAATTGGGGCATGAAGTAAGTGAAAAAGACACAAGAGAGGCAGTGGAGATTAGGATATATCAAGAAGGTAGCTGGGACGAACCAGTATTTTCACAAAAGATTAATATTACTCACGAATTAGAGAAATATACCGTAAATATTAATTACGATGGACCTACTGAACAAATGACATTTGCATTATTTATACCACCAGGAAGTGAAGTAGATATTGATGCCTTTTCATTATTACCAGAGGATCATTTTTATAAATGGAAGCTTGAAACAGTAGAAACGGTAAAAAAATTGAATCCGGGGCTGATACGCTTTCCCGGGGGGTGCTTTGCCTCTTTCTATGATTGGCGACAGGGAGTTGGTTCGTATGATATGCGTGTTCCTGAGCCATCATATTTTTGGGGAGGACTGAATAATAATGATCTGGGAACAGCTGAATTTGCTATGCTTTGTCAAGAAGTGGGATGTGAAATGATGCTCTGCATAAATATGTATCATCCAGGGAAGGAGAAATATCTTTTTGATAGCCGTGATCCATGGCAAGATAATTCTTATTCCTTGCCTCAATTTACTGATATAGATAAAGGCATCAGGGATGCTGTTGACTGGCTGGCTTATTGTAATTTAAATGCCGGGGCAAATCCTATGGCAGATTTAAGAATGGAGCACGGATTTAAAGACCCTTTCAATGTCAAATATTGGGAAATGGATAATGAAACAGTGAGATGGATGTCGGCTGAAGATTATGCAGCCTTGGTAGTACGTTATTCTAAAGCCATGAAAGCAATTGACCCTACAATAAAAATTGGAATGGTGACTTACGACTTCACAGAGAAGGTTCCGGAAATGCTTGAGATTGCTGGAAAACACATTGATTTTTTTGCCGACAGGGATGATTTTGAAGACGGTAGGCTGGATAGGATGATTGAAATCTTAGAGAATTATAATCTTAAAAATCAAACTTCTATCAAATATTGTAAAAATTACAGTACCTG
>CAYXQX010000352.1:0-4814 GCA_964467485.1 uncultured Porphyromonadaceae bacterium
AACAATGAAAAGGATCAAACTATTATTAATACTGTTGTGTTGCATCTTAGGGCATGTAAATTCAACTGCTCAGGAGCTACCCAACATTATCATTATCTACGCCGACGATTTAGGATACGGCGATATTTCCTGTTATAATGACAGCTCAGCTTATTATACGCCAAATCTGGAAATAATGGCAAAGGAGGGGGTTCTGTTCACCGATGCGCATAGTCCATCAACAATCTGTTCCCCTTCTCGTTACGGGCTGTATTCCGGACAACAGATATATCGTTCAACAGGAAGAGGTGGAGGAGCTTTTGAGGGGCCAGGTGGACCAAGCTATTTGAAGCCAGGCACACTCACTATTGCAGAGATGTTACAAACAAAGGGTTACAGGACTGGTGTATTCGGGAAATGGCATGTGGGACTTTCTTGGTTCGATAAGAATAATGAGAGACTCGGTGGTGGCTTTAAAAACTCACTCCTCATTGATTATGAGAAGAGTACGCCCCTGATTGATGGTCCCAATGAAAGGGGTTTTGATGAGTCTTTCATAACACCCAATTGTCCCAACACTGATCCCCTCTATATATACATCGAGAATGGTATGGTTCCTATTCCGGCCAGTGAAAGACATCTTAGAAAGAAGCTACCCAACCCGGGAGGCAAATGGCTCTGGGATAATGATGAGGGATGGATGGCGCCTGGCTACAATTTTTTGGAAGCAGATCTGATCTTTTATGAAAAGACCCGTGAGTTTATTACAGAGCATCGAAACAACACTCCGGATAAACCATTCTTCGCTGTTCTGTCAACACAAATAGCCCATGCACCCGTGCTTCCTGCTCCTCAGTTTAATGGCGCGACTAATGCCGGTCCACGTGGTGATTTTGTGTGGGAGCTGGATGTGATTGTTGGTCGCGTTATGGAACTGGTAAAAGATCTTGGTATTAGTGATAACACACTGATTATTTTCAATGCAGATAATGGAGCTGAAATAGTTCATGTTGATTGGATGCGTCAGGATTATAATCACGATGCCTCAGGAGGATGGAGAGGAATGAAGAGAGATGGCTGGGAAGGTGGTCACCGGGTACCGTTTATTGTCCATTGGCCTGGTGTATTTCCAAAGGATCTGGTGTCTGAACAGATGACTAACACCACAGATATTTTTGCAACCTTAGCTTCGATTGTTGGGTATGATCTTAAGGATGAGGATGCTACTGATAGTTATGATATGTTGCCCGCAATGCTCGGGATACAGGATGAGAGTGAGTCGATCAGACCATATCTCCTAACCCAGAGTTTTCGCGGTGAATTTCAGATTCGTCAGGGAAACTGGAAATATCTCGACCATATGGGATCAGGGGGGAACAATTATGAGGCAGATTACATGAAGAAATATGCTTTGCCGGAAACCGCACCTGATGCATCGGGGCAGTTATTTAACCTTGCTAGTGATCCTGATGAAACAACAAACCTCTTTTTTACTGAGGCTGGTAAACGAACGGAACTGCAGGTCTTGCTCGAGCAACTGAAATCGAGCGGACGTAGTGCTCCTAAAAACAGGCAGCCACTGGGTATCCGGAATGTAAAAGAATTGAGCAGACAGAAAAATAAATAAAGCTGAAAAACTGATAGTTTCCTGATGTAAAAAAAGTACTTATTATGCTTAAAAGAATATTTAGAAAAAGTCTTTTTATTATCCTGATGAGCTCTTTGGCCCTCATGGCTAACTCACAGACAAAGGATACCAATGCTATTGCATATTGGAATTTTGACAAGGTACATGACAATAGTGTGCTAGAATCTGTAAACGGCTCTGGTGACACAGTGAGTGGTTACCATAGACTGGTTGATGGGGTGAAAGGCCAGGCGATAGTGATGGACGGTTATACTTCATGTATATCAAGACACTCAACTAATGTACCTGAATTGGGAAAGGCTTTTACAATTGAAGCGTGGGTGGCCATTGGAGCTTATCCATGGAATTGGGCCCCCATTATTGCTCAGGAGAATACTGAGAGTTTGAAATCGAACATGGATGAGATCTCATGGCCGGAGGATATTACTAATAGCTTACCTAAAGAAGGATTCTTCTTCGGTATCAGTCCGCAAGGCCAATTGGGTTTGCACATTGGTTCCGGTAAGTGGCAAGTCTGTCGGTCGGTAAGCAAAGTACCCTTGCGTGAATGGACACATGTAGCAGCTACCTATGACAAAAAAGCTGGAGTTATTCTATACATCAACGGGGAAAAAACAGCGGAGATGGTGGTTAAAGGAAAATTTAAACCCGCTAAAAACGAAGATTTAAGGATAGGCATGCCACGACAAAAGATCGAAGCATCCAATCCAGTCCGCGCTTTCGCAACACTTCCCAGTTGGTATTCCTTTGATGGTCTCCTTGATGAAATCAGTATTTATGATGAGTCCCTTTCATCTGGAGTTATTGAACAGAAGTATTCTTCTTCTAAAACCGATGTGGCTCCCGACCTTCCACCCAGAGTAATGCCATCAGGGCCAGCTGGACAGGGAAAATTTGGAGCCTCTTACACACATTTGGAATATTTCCCGGAGTGGGATGCTCAGTGGCGGGTTTCATCCGACCCGGATATTGTTGTACAATTTGATGATTCCCCGGTACGCGTAGTATTCTGGAGGGGAACAAGATACGGGCCTGCCTGGGTGATGGAAAATGGTATTTGGATGGGTGATCAGAGCATTGAAAACTTCAATGGAAAGGATGGTTGTATGGAACACATGCTCGATCCTCGTTGCCGTTTCTCTCATGTAAGAATTATTGAAAATACACCGGCTCGCGTAGTAATACATTGGCGCTACCTGCCAACTGCGGCCAACGGTAATCACTCTCAGGTTAATCCAATATCGGGATGGGAGGATTGGGTTGATGAGTATTATACTTTTTATCCCGATCAGCTGGGATTTAGGAAGGTTGTGCTTCATAGTGATGGTGAAGCCTTATGGCCGGAAGAGGTAATCGGACTCTGTCAGCCTGGTCAAAGACCCGAGGATATCATTGAGCTCGACGCAATGACACTGGCAAATCTCAAAGGAGAGGAGCATACATACAGTTGGGCTGAGAATTCCCCTAAGTTCAGAAATAAAGGGCGCAGGGAGCTTGGTGGGTATATTCATTTTGGTGATGAGCTGGGAGAAAAGCCAAACATCATGATGGTAAATATGAAATCGGAATATAAGCCTTTTCAGATATTTGAACTGGAATGTAACCTTACCTGCTTCGCCCATGAACATCGCAAGGATGTTTCGCATTTTCCCTGGTGGAACCATTGGCCTGTAGCAATGATTCCTTCCGACGGGCGTTACTGTCAGGCTGCCGATCGACCATCACACTTCTCATTGGCCTGGGCAAGTCCGAGGCCCCACAAGGGCGAAAATAATACCTATGTGTGGACCTGGATGTATGGCGCCACCCAGAATGAGATTGGATCCTTAACCTCACTGGCCAGATCCTGGTCAAGGCCTCCAAAATTGCAAATCAATTCCGGTGCTTCTGATGGTCAGTGTGATTCCACACAAAGGTGTTATGTGATCTCAAATTCAGAGGATAAGGAAATTAATAAACTGGAGTTTAGTCTTTTAGCTAATGAGGGTAGTCCGCTTGTTAACCCAGCTTTTGTTATTAAGAACTGGGGAGACCATGACGTTTGGCTGAAAATTAATGGAAAAGAAATATCACAGAGCGATAGCTTTCGGGTGGGTCACATCAGGAGTATTAATCAAAACGATCTTGTAGTATGGCTGGAACTGGAATCGGACTCCAAAATTGACATTACCATGGATCAGAATAGATTCAGGGATATGACTGAGCCACAAATAGTAACTCCTGGCAATAGTGGGGAACCACCCACCGATGCTATTATCTTATTCGACAAGGATACACTTATCAATTTTGTTAGCGTGGAGACGGGTGGAGCACCTGAATGGGTAGTATCAGGAGAGGAATTTACTGTAAAACCCGGAACGAGGGATATCCGGACAAAACAAAAATTTGGTAATTGCCAGCTGCATATTGAATGGAAAACTCCTGAAAAAGATGTTCTGGAAGGAAAAACGGGGCAACAATGCAGCAACTCAGGTATTTACCTTATGGGTAAATATGAAATACAGGTGCTGAATTCATTCAATAATAAAACATATCCTGATGGTCAGGCTGCTGCATTTTATGGTAACTTCCCACCATTGGTAAATGCTTCCCGGGAGCCAGGTCAGTGGCAGGTTTATGACATTATCTTCATTGCCCCGGAATTCGATGAAAAGGAGGAGATGATTAAGCCTGGTTATTTCACAGTATTTCATAATGGGATATTAGTGCAAAACCACGTTCCTGTTATAGCCCCAACAACCTCACATAGTGGGGAGTATGAACTTTCAGAATCAGAATTGCCCTTAATGCTACAGGATCATAGTAATGAAGTTAGCTACAGGAATATATGGATAAGGAAACTATAATATGAAAAATATATTGACTATGTCACGAATAAAACTTTTGCATCTACCCGTTTTTCTAATAGTAATATTTTTATGTTCCACTTGTAAAACTGAAACGAAAGACAAATATGAGCTTTCAGAAGCATCAGGTGGATTGCATGGATATATTGGTTATAAAACTACTGATCATCCTGAAGGTTTTCGAGCCGGGATAAGTTTTTATACGGCAGTTTGGCCTCTGATTGATAAACCACTTGTCAACTTCCAGATAGGCTTGCCCAGTGCCTGGGTAAGTCCTGAAAACTCTGATGTTGATTTCCCTCTTTGTCCTGAAGGAACTTATGCCAGAGACAATTGGGATG
>CAYXQX010000353.1:0-4803 GCA_964467485.1 uncultured Porphyromonadaceae bacterium
GAGTAACGATTACGAGTAACGAATAACGAGTAACGATTACGAGTAACGAGTACTCCCAAATTTTCTGATTTCTTAAATACCTAATTACCATTATAATGGAAGCACCAGAACCGTATAGAATAAAAACTATTGAACCCATCTATCAAAGTAGTCGTGAAGATCGTGTAGAATGGATCAAAAAAGCAAAATACAATCTCTTCAATTTAAAAAGCCATCAGGTTTTCATTGATTTATTAACAGACTCAGGTACAGGAGCCATGAGCAACAAGCAGTGGGCAGCCCTGATGATGGGTGATGAGTCCTACGCCGGCTCAATATCTCATACTCAACTGGGTGAATCCGTCAAAGATCTGTTCGGATTTCCTTATTTCTTACCAACACATCAGGGCCGTGCAGCTGAGAATGTTCTTTTCTCTGTCCTGGTTCGAGACGGGATGATGGTACCGGGTAATTCTCATTTCGATACAACAAAAGGCCATATCGAATTTAGAAAAGCTAAGGCTATAGACTGTACTATAGATGAAGCCTTCGATACTCATAGCCAACATCCTTTTAAGGGTAATATCGACCTGGACAAACTCGAAAAAGTATTATCCGGCAACCCTATTGAAAAAATACCATTCATCGTGGTAACAATCACATGTAACACAGCAGGCGGTCAGCCGGTATCAATGGAGAACCTAAGAGCCGTGAGAAAAATGGCGGATGATTATAAACTGCCAATACTGATTGATTCAGCACGTTTCGCGGAAAATGCATATTATATCAAGATACGTGAAGAAGGATATCAGGATAAAGATATCAGGGAGATAGTAAAAGAAATATATTCAATGGCAGATATGATGACCTTTTCTGCCAAAAAAGATGGGCTGGTGAATATTGGCGGACTGATAGCTTGTAGAGACGAAAAAATCTACAAAGAAGCTACCACTTACAATATTATGTTTGAAGGTTATATTTCATATGGAGGATTGGCAGGAAGAGACATGGCTGCTCTGGCACAAGGATTAAATGAGGTAACAGAATTCCCATACCTGCAGTCGAGAATAAACCAGGTAGCCTACCTTGGAAACAATCTTATAAAAGCAGGCATCCCAATTCAGGAACCTGTTGGTGGTCATGCAGTTTTCCTCAATGCCCTGGAGTTTTTACCCAATATACCAAGAGAAGAGTTCCCGGCTCAAACCCTTGCAATAGAGCTCTACCTGGAATCCGGCATCAGATCAGTTGAAATTGGAACATTGTTGGCTGACCGTGATCCTATTAGCAGGGAAAACCGTTATCCGGCCCTGGAAATGGTCAGACTGGCAATACCAAGAAGAACATATACAAATAATCACATGGACTACATTTATCAGGCAGTTAAGCATGTGTGGGAACGACGTCAGGAGATAAACAGAGGATACCAACTAGTTAGTGAACCTCCCATCCTAAGGCATTTCACCATGGAATTGGAACCTGCAAAATAAATCTACCGAACCATAATACGGCCACCTAATGATCGGGCCATAAACTCAGGGGCATACTGGGATTGTATCTCAGTATATCCCTTACTAAAATCACCTTTCTGCTCAACATACAAGTCATATTCAAAGAATGAAAATCCTTTGGGCAGGCGGCGGATAAAGAAATCGGTATATAGGTCAGCCTGACTCTGATACCATGATATACCTCTTCCCCAATGATATCCGGAAAGAGATTTATCAGGTTCAAAAGAGGCTGGCCTGTAATCCCTTAAGTGCACATAATCAACAGACTGTGAAGCCTCGACCTCCAATCTGATCTTAATGCGGGAACCCGCTTCCAGATCCCCACCCGAAGCAGTGATCCATTGCTTTTGTCCATTTTGCACTTTTTCAATCAGGAAAATTCTTCGTACTTGTAAATCTGAGCCTGATGATCTCAAGGCATCAATATCCATTGTGCTTTTTTCATACAAGGATCCCCAAACAGGCCCATTATCACCTTTCTGAATCTTTAGCTCAATACCTTGACCGGCAATTTCTTCCTCTTCCCAGGTATATCGATAATGCCCACTGGCATCTGTCCCCATATCAATTCGTAAAGAGCTGAAATTTTCATTCTTTGATTCTATCCTGATGTCAGGCTTTGTCGAATACCAATCTGATCCATAAAGAATTAAAGATTTTATGGCAAGGCTTGTGCTTATTCTGTCACTCCAATCCCTGCTACGTTTCTGCATTATCAACCAGGTCTTTAAGCCGTCAAGATACTTCCGGCCCTCCGGCATAATATTGAAAAGCTCAATCATCCTGCTCTGCTGCCAGATATCCCTTTCATTCCATCCACCGAACCTTCTGTCGATCTTCCAATAAAAACCCCCACCTCTGGATTCAATTTTCCTATCCAGCAGAGATGAGAATATAAGATCAGGAATTTCCTTTTCACCTGCCCTGAACTGAGAGATTGCTATAAAAGCCTGCTGGGAAACAGACCGGCTAAGCCAATTATCTCCGGATTTGCCAAGATAATAAGACCAGGCATCCCGGTATTTGTCTGGGAAATCAATATCCTGAAAGAAACTTCTCACATACAAATAGAATATTATGTCTGATGTCACTGGAGGATCATCATCAGGATGCTTGATTTTGAACCTATTGTATCCTTCATAAACTGTACGATCAACCGAATTTATTGCCTCCCCAGCCATCTTGCCAAGGTCGGAATTCGCCATAAATGTCTTATCGTCCATGTCAATCAACTCACCAAGCCCTCCCAGAATATGCAAGGTCATTCTGAAATCGGGCCTCATGCCACTGAACCAGGGCCATGATCCATCAGCTAACTGTAGCTCGGTAAGTTTTTTTAAAGATTTTTCAATTTCTTTCCGATTGTAATCCGGATCAAAGAGTTTTGCTAACTCTACCATATGCATAAGCTCATCCTCAGCTACTCCTCCCCATAAGCCTGATTCCAGAGAGAACCGTCTCATAGCTTCATTTCTGAGGAAAGGATTTAATCGTGGATCCTCTGCCGCCTCATCTGCCAGAGCTCTTAATCTGTTGGCAATACCAGAATTTGAATCTCTTACCTTGCGAACTAAATTGGCAGTAAAAAACCTCGAAAACCAATACTCAGAACATGCTATCTCTCTATCATTAAATACCGGCATGGACTGAACAGCTAACCACATAGGCTGAGTATTCAATTCCAATACTGCCTTTTCAGCATGGGGCCTTGAAGAAACAGTAATATTTGATGCATCACGCAGAAAGAAATTCTGTGATTCCCAAAAACTTAGCTCCTTTTGTAAAACAGGAATAGTTTGGGTGATCCCATCTTCGAATCCCCCGCCCCTAATATCAAAGTATAACTGTAATAATGAAACCCCTTCAGGCACTTCTGCATTCCAGCTTATAATTCTCTGATCACCAGGATTAATTTCGATTTCCTTCCTTTGAAACAAGATAGTCTTTCCTGAATCCATTGGGTTTTCTATCCTGATGGAAGCTATGGCGGAGATACTCTGCTTGCCATTATATATAAGCTTATTAGCAAAATCAATATTGTCACCCTCCCGCACAAAACGCGGCAGATTGGGTATCAGCATTATACTTTTCTGTGATTGCATTTCAGAATTAGCCAGAACCTGTGCCAGCTCACCATCATGCCCATAAAGCTTAATATTCCATTTGCTTATTGCATCAGGAACTTCAATATCAATGGTACTTCTACCCTCTTCATCGGTTCTAAAGCTGGATGAAAAATAAGCTGTCTCGCGAAAATCCTTGCGAAAATAGGTAGACGGAGCTTGTTCTGCCTTATTATCAACTGCAACAATAGACTCCGGATCTAAGGACATTTGATCTTCCATGATCATAACTACTGCATCCTCTTCGGATTCCTCATTCATTCCAGCCGATTTCCTCATTTCAACTGCCGGGTTCATAGCCATCTCACGACCACCCAAATTACTTATCCCATAATAGCTCAGTCCAAACCAGTTAAGGCTAGGCTCAGGCTCAATATCAACAGATTTAAATGGGATTGCCGGACTTTGAATTAATCTGGAAAACGAAAAGCCAAATCCTTTTGCCTGCCTTCTGGTTGTGGCAAAATTCAATTCCGGCCATTTTACCTTACCCCATTTATGTGGATTAATCTCATCTAAGGAGGCATCATATATAGTCATTACTCCCTGCACAAGCACCGGATTCCCCTGCTTATCGCTAACTTTAAAATCCAACTTAAGCTTTTCACCTGGAGCAACGACACCTATACTATCAAGCCCTGAAACGATAAGATCCTTGCCCAAACGAGGTATCTTTACAAGTTGTCCTTTCGTGAAAAAATTATTTTCATATACTCCGGTCAGATTGACGCTTATATTACCAAGCATATCATTTGTTATTGGCAAAACCTGCTTCTTCCGGGTATTTCCCAGCGCAACCCATTCCCTCAAATAAACCTTATCCATACCGCAAACCTCGAGCAGATACAAGCCGGGGTGTCTCGAACCCATGTAAAATTCCATCTTATCACCAGGCTGGTATTCGGATTTATCAAAATCTATCCATATGGGATCCCTCACCGGAAAATCCCTTCGCCGTGAATCATAAATATCAAATTCATGTTGACCCACAATCAGGTGTGGCTGATCCGGAACGCTCATGATGATCCTATACCGCCCATTACCCCATCGGCTTAAATCAGGAGAAAACTGTAATTTTCCATTCTTAAGGTTATATGTTTCAACAGTAAAGACACTTCGGATACTATCTTCCTCATGTGTCATTTTATATGGGATTCTGGGAAAGCGCTTCTCCCAGTCCTTTCCCTTGA
>CAYXQX010000354.1:0-4801 GCA_964467485.1 uncultured Porphyromonadaceae bacterium
TCACATAAACAATCAAGAAGAGGGCGCTGGTGATTCCTAAACTTAAACCCAGGATATTTAAGAAACTGTATAAGAAATTTTTACTTATGTTCCGAAGGGCGATTTTCAGGATATTCTCAAACATCTCAAGTATTGTCTAAATTAAATCCCATTTGGTCATAAGCAGATCTTAAAGTTATTAGAATACTTTTCACTTTCCTCACCATTGCTTAAATTGTTTTCATGATCAGTTGGAATGGTGGCAGTTCGAGGAGATTTTATCCAATTTTTCATCACACCCACACTAATACCCTATTAATTTTGGAGGCAGCGGACAGAAAAACCGCTCCTATGGTAGCCACTGCTTCGGTGCACACCGTCGTAATCGTAGCCCAGGTAACGAACCCAGGCATCCGATGACCAGAAGCGGGCGCCATAGCCACGGTCTATGAAACCGTCATCGTTGTCGCGGCCACCGCCCGGAAAAACGTTAAAACCACTGCTGTTATCACCATTGCCATTGACATTGCTGTTATCATCGTAGCCATTTCTATACCAGCCTGAAGTCGATTTCAATTTCAGTCCTACTCTACCTGAATTACGAAAATTATTATCATCGGCATCGAAAGAGCTCATACCAAAATACTTTTCAAGGGTTTTCCATTCCTCATCACTCGGCAAGTGCCAGCCCGAAGGGCAAGCTGTTTTGGCAGCCTCCCAGTTGTAAAGGACTCCATAGTCTCTATAATTATCCTTAGCAATAGCAGATAAAACAATACTGTCCTCATATCCATAAACATAGTAATAAGGAGAACTGGCTGAACCACTTGAGGATGGACTAACTGAAGGCAGATAGGCCAGGTTCTCAATCATCCAGGTCTGATTTCCAATCCTAAACGCAGGGTATCTGTTGCCATCCCGATTATCAGTAAATTCATAAGGTTCAGATATTGCTATATCAAGAGGATAATCAGTATCGGCCAAAAAAATGTCTGCCTTAAATACAACTACATCATACAATTTGACGTCCAGTGTCCTTTCACCCAGTGGAACTGAAGGAAGTTGGTAGTAGCCCGAGAAACTTGTTATCGTTTTAAGATCACTATCTGAACTATCAGGATTTAAAACCATCACTGTTAGGCCTGCTCTGGGGGATCCCGTATGATCTCCGGTAATTGTGCCATATACTTTTGTTGAATATCTCTGTGAGGTCATTAAAATTATTACCTCTGCATCCTCATTTTCCAGAATAGTGACCTCCTTTGTGGAGGTATCATAATCCCCCTTGGTGGCAACCAAAGAATTTTCGCCCACTGGAATACCATCTATAAAAAAAGAACCATCAGAATCTGTTGTGGCGGATTTTTCATTTACACTTATTGTGACCCCTGCAATTGGTATAGTACAACCTGAAAAATATACAAATCCTGAAATTGAACCAGTTACAGCCTTTCCAATATCAATAAGAGTGGTCATACTTACTGACTCCACTCCATCAGAAACACTTACTTTAATTGAATATCCTTCATCGGAAAGTGAAACAGGTGCCTTCCATTTTGTTTGAGCAGAGCTTGATCCTTCAATAAACTCACCTACCTCACATGTCCATAAGTAACTCAGCAGATCACTATCCTCATCCACAGCTTGAGCAGTTATTATGAGTGTAGTTCCTCCTGTAGCGTTCTTCGGGAAAACTGTAACTTCAATAATCTCTGGAGGATTGTTTTTTTCACAAGCAAACAAAGTGAAAACACTCAATGCAAAAACAAGCAAGTATATATTTTTCATTATGTGATGTTTAGGCAAAATAGGAAAAGAGACAGAGACAGATTGTGATCTGTCTCTACTTTACGATTAGCCTTCTGAAATCACTGGTTCCTTTTAACATCAGGATATATGTTCCTTCTGGTATCGCTGAGGTGTCAATCTTTTGGGGAGTGCTTTTGTATTCCCACTGATGGATTAGCTGACCAAGGAAATTACGGAGTTCGATGATGCCATTTGTACCATCATCCCCTGGGATTACAACATTGAGGTGATCATCAAATGGTATGGGGAATACTTTAATATCCTGATTTACTGATTTCCAATCAACTGAGCTTGATCCAATAGTTATATCATTTGAGAGGGAGCTCATATTCAGTGTCACCTCCTGATCAGCAGGAATAGCTTCAACAATATATGTTAGGGGGAGCTCTGGAGGAGTAGCATCAGTATAAGAAAGGATACTACTTAAAACATTTCCAACAATCTCATATTCACCACCTTGACTTTTTCGATAGATGATATAAAAACCAATATCCCTACCCTCATATGAGTTCCATTCAAGACTTATCCAGTTGTTTTCTACTGTATTGCCCCGGAGGTTTATTGACTTATGAGCCGGACTTAGTACTGATTCATTACCACAGGTATCAACAATGGAAACCTTGTATGAATCGTTAAGTGTTTCAGGTTCAGATAGCTGATCGGTATAAGTACCTACTGAAATATCTGCTATCATCTCCAGAAGTTCGTATTCTGCTGAACCACTTTTCAGCTTATAAATATTGAGAAAATCAATTCCCATATCTACTGTCGGATCCCAGAAGATCTTATTCTTACCACTCATTGTATCAACAGAAATGATTGCCATTTCCATGTCCTGATAAGGTATCAGGAACCCTACTTCAACAGGACTAGTAACACTACAACCATGTCCTATGCCTCCTGAAATGTAATAGGTACCAGGCTCATGAACACTATCTGGATTATTTAAAACAATAGTGGTAAGCAAATCTTCCCAATAGGTAAATGTCAGATCTGGTGAACTACCTTCCGTAATGGAAGGTAGTGTTAAGTCAACAGGTTCTCCCAGACAAGGTGGAGTTGGGTCGTTAATAACCAGAATAGGCACTTCCACTATAGTAACGTTTACCGGTTTAAAATCCATGCAACCACCAATAGCCTCAGCTTTAATATAAAAAGTTCCACTGAAGGGTACGGAACTGGCCAGTGAAAAGGGTCGTGTGCCCGAAGCATCAATCCAATAGCTTAATGTCAACCCGGGATCGCTGCCTGCTGTTATCTCCGGCAGAGTAATATCCACATGAGCCGGAATACATACGGTATCTGGATCATTAATTACTAAGTTTGGTTTACTGGTAACCGTTACATCAACCGGCAATACTACAACACATGCATCATCTCCTACTGCTTTAATGTAATATGTACCAGTAGTATCAACCGCTTGAGGCGCATCTAAAGCTATTTTCGCCAGTGTATCCTGCCAATACGTTAGAGTTAAACCTTCACTACTACCCTCTGTTACTGCCGGTAATGTCAGATCCACAGTAAGACCCTCGCATGTAGTTGGAGGAGTATTAATTATCAAGGTGCACTGTGTTTTTCCTGAAAAAGGAAAGATGAAACTGATTGATAGGAAAGCAAACATCAGGAGTGCAGAATTTTTTATTCTACATGCACTAATGGAGTTTTTTTGCTTGTTACATGATAACGAAATAGCCATTGTATCTGGATTAAATATGTAATATGGGTCTTTATAACGCATAAAGGTAGTTAATCCTGATGTGATTGATGCATTGCTATTTTTTTTACTTTTAGAAAAACTATTCTCTCATGAAAAGATATATCCGCTACTCTCTGCTCTTGGTTTTTCTCTTGTCCCTAACTTTTTGCACTGCGGTTAAAAGGTCAGGATCAAACCAGGATTCTATTACTTCTCTTTTGGAACAGATCTCTAATCCCCCATCGGAATATCGTACGGCCCCACTTTGGGACTGGAATGAGAAAATTAACAAAGAGGATATTGAGTTCCAGTTGAAGGAATTTAAAAAAGGTGGGCTAGGAGGAGTATTTGTACATCCCCGACCTGGTCTTGTAACTGAATATCTTTCGGATGAGTGGAATGAGATGTACAAGTACACTGTTGAGACAGGCAAGAAGCTTGGCATGAATGTGTGGATATACGATGAGAATAGCTATCCCAGCGGCTTTGCCGGCGGTCACGTACAGGAGCGTTTCCCCGAGTCCTATAATCAGGGTTCTGGTCTGGGTTTCAAAAGAACATTTGACCTTAAGGATACAGTAGGTTTACCTGTTGAGGCAGTCCTACAGAAATATCCTGAAATGGAGTATTACATATTCTACAGGACATATCCGTCAGAATCATGGTGGTACGGTGGATATCCCTATGTTGATCTACTCTACCCAGGTGTCACTGACACATTTATGAAGGCCACAATGGAAGGATATGAAGAGTTTTTTGGCGAAGAGTTTGGAAAAACCGTTCCGGGAATTTTCACGGATGAGCCAAACCTGCCTGCAGCAAAAGGACCGGGAACAGCAATACGCTGGACACCCGACCTGTTTGACCGCTTTGAAGAGCGCTGGGGATATCGTCTTCAGGATAACTTGATTTCATTAGTGGAAGAGCATGGGGATTGGACAAAAGTCAGACATAATTATCATGAGTTGATGCTGGAATTATTCCTCGATAGATGGGCAGTGCCCTGGAACAAGTATTGTGAGGAGAATAACATGATCTGGACCGGTCATTATTGGGAGCATGGCTGGCCATATCCGGGCGAAGGATATGATGAGTCGGCATTTTTCATGTACCACCAAATGCCGGGCATTGATATGCTGGGCCGACAGCTTTGTGAGGATGGGATGTGCCAACAATTTGGTAACATAAGAGCAGTTAGAGAACTTGCAAGCGCAGCAAACCAATCGGGTGCAAAGCGTAGATTTAGTGAGACATACGGAGGTGCCGGATGGCAGGTGAGCTTTACCGACCTTAAGAGGCTTGTCGACTGGGAAT
>CAYXQX010000355.1:0-4793 GCA_964467485.1 uncultured Porphyromonadaceae bacterium
ATTGAAACCCTGATACCTGAAATATTCTCCTACAGATAGTGCGATAAACACACTGGCCTCACGAGCAGCAACCGGCATAGAACTGGTATTACCAAAAATACACATTCTGTTCATAAGGGATTCTCCGGTTGAAGGATCTTCCAGTTCCGCGAAGTCCTTAAACACCTCAACAGCTTCACCGGCACGCTCACCACAAGCTGCCATAATAATAATGTCTGCCAGCGCATGCTTGCATAAGGTATGCTGTAACACAGTCTTTCCAGCTCCGAAAGGCCCTGGATTACCAACCGTTCCACCATATCCAACAGGGGCTAGTAAGTCAATTACACGAACACCGGTTGAAATAGTCTTACTGGGAACAGCTCTTTCTCTAAAGGGAATAGGTTCCTTTACAGGCCGACGGAAAACCATTTTTAGTTCGTGATGATGATTATGCTCATCAATAAGCACAGCAATTGTCTGGGTAATATTTACCGAACTTTTATCAATGATACTCTCTACTTTACATTGGCCAAAACTGAATGGTACCAGGATTTTGTGCTCAAACCTTCCTTCAGGAACAGAACCAATCACATCACCTCCAGCCACAACAGCATCTTTCTCGATTGATGGTGTAAACTCCCATAGTTTCTCTTCATCGAGAGCAGGAGCTTTCATTCCGGGCTGCAGATAAGCATTCTGTTCACCCAATTTATACAATGGGTTTTGAAGTCCGTCCCAAATACTGGTTAGAAGTCCGGGTCCCAGAAGCACTGATAATGGTTTCTCATTAAACTCAACCAGATCTCCAATCTGAGCCCCGGTTAAATCTTCAAACACCTGCATCTCCACAATCCCGGCATCCGCATTTTTAGGATCCCTGAATATTTGTAAAACCTCAGCTTGAAGCTTCTTACCTTCTACTATGACTTCTGCCATCTCTCCCATAATTGCACTATCATGGAAACGAGCCCTGACCAGTGAATCCTGGATGGCAATAAGGCTTCCGGTTCGTTTATCCTTAATATTTGTTACACTTTGCATTTTATTGTTTTTTCCCTACTGTCATTTGCATAGTACCGAAGTTCTTATCTTCAGCTAAAATTATGCAATGATAAAAATCTTTTTCCTTCAGTTATATGACATTTGTTTACTCTAATAATGGATTATGCAAAAAAAACATACCAAGAACTATTCGGTAGGGCAGGTAAGCTGTACGACAAGCATCAATATGAGCAAGCTTTTACATGCTAGCTATTTTGTGAAAGTATTGAAAGAAAATACATAAGTGAGTCATTACACAAGATAGCTGAATATACAACCCTTGCTTTTTTGATAAAATCAGCAATCAGCTTTAAACATCAAAAGCAAGATAAAAACCAACAAACCTTTCCTTCTTATAATAGAATTGATTCATCAGGCTCCTTCCGTTATAATACTGAACACCTATCCTCATCCTGATCTTATACTTATCCTGAGGAAGTAAATACCCTGCGGTATAATTGATGTTTGGAGAAAAACCGTTCTCTTGGTAAACACTCCAGTTAAATCCCGCGAAGATACCTCCGGCTTTCTTTAATTTTCCTGGGAAATAATATTCAATATCCGCCCCTGCCAGGTAATTCATATAGGCATAAGTATGTGGTTTTGACTGGCGCTCTCCAAGAAAATCTGTTCCTGGTTGGAAATAACCTACTTCACCATAAACCGTAAGTATGTTAAATTCCTCTCTACCAAGAAAATACAAAGGCTTTACTGTCGCACAAACCCGAAAATCGTTATTTACCCCGGCCCGTAATTTTGCCGGATCCACATCAGATACAGACCTTACAGTACCACTAGTAAATTCATCACCAATATGTGTACAAATATGATGCTTGGAAAATCTTAGAAAGAGCCACTCTGTGGGATTACCTGATTGCAGGTGAGATAACTAAATGTCCACGATAGTCCCCTCCTCTGTTAGCATCATCCGCAAAATCAAGATCCGAATACTTCATGTATTGAATCCAACACCCATTCCCCAGCCTTTTCCTTTCGATAGGTGTAATGCAAGTTGCCCCAGGCCATGTGGAATTTCTTATATGAATTGGTCTTTCCTGGAAACACCCAAAGATTGTCCCGGTACTTAAACATCTCATGTCCTGCCCTCCAGATCATCAGCGTAGTATCAATCTCCCAGCTTACACCATCATCTGAGTACCAAACTGCTTCGTAATTCTCAATCGGATGATTATAATTATTCTCCGCTTCGATTAACTTTCCATGGACTCCCCCATGAATATAGCCCACTGTAATTCTCCCGCATGGCTGAACCTCCTATAACGTACAAATAATCAATCCCCCCAAAACTTACATTGACGGTACTGTGACTAAAGCGCGGATTCCAATCACTAATAGTAGTATCTGTATATGAATCGGTCCTGGCCTTTATCTGTATCCAATTATGTCCATCAACCGACCTCCATACATCATTGGTATACTGACGATAGCCTGTGGCCTCATCTACTTCAAAACCACCTATAAGATAAAGAGCTTCACCTGTCCCGTCGTCAAAAACATTTACAGTATGCCCCCGCCGTCCTTTCCAGGAAGCACTATCCGTTTCCAGATCCCATTGCTCGCCATCCACTGATAACCAAATATCTTCCAGGTAGGTATCTCCTTTCATTCTCCCTTGATCGTAGCCCCCAAAAATCCACATCTTCCCGTTAAATACAGCATTTTTAAAAAAAGACTTACAAAGATATTCTTCTGAGAATTCTGAACAATGCTTGTCCTCGGAAAACCACACCGAAAAAATTCCTGTGATCAATTACACTTTGTCATTGTAATAAAATGAAGGATTAAGTTATACTTGCAGATTAATTAGAAAATAAAATATAATGAAAACATATCTTGATTGTATCCCTTGTTTTATGCAACAAGCATTGCGCGCAGGTCGAATTGCTACTTCTGATGAAAAAAAAATAAAACAAATTCTAGATGAAACTGGAGAAATGGTCAAAACTATTTCTTTGGAAGATATTCCTGCTGAAACAGGGATGTATGTCTATAATATTGTAAGAAAAGTTAGCGGCGTTAATGACCCTTTTGCGAAAATCAAACAACAACATATAAAAGAAACAAATGCGATCTTTCCTCATTTGGAAGAGATAGTGGCAAATTCTGAAGATAAACTTCTAACTGCCATAAAGATAGCCATCGCCGGGAATATTATTGATCTGGGTGTTAACAAAGCTTTTGATATAGTAACTGATGTGACAAAAATTTTGAATCAGGATTTTGCAATTTTAGACTACAGTGCTTTCAAAACCCAATTAGAAAGAACTGAAAACATACTATATATTGGCGATAATGTTGGAGAATCGGTTTTTGATAAAATACTGATCAGAGAACTGAAGAAACCGGTAAAATATGCAGTGCGTTCAGTGCCCATTATTAATGATGTTACAATGGAAGATGCTATTTCTTCCGGATTAGACAAAGTTGCAGAACTAATCGACTCTGGATGTAAGTCTCCTGGTATAATTCTAGATCATAGTACACCTGAATTCCTGGAACTTTTCAACACATCAGATTTTATTATAAGTAAAGGTCAGGGAAATTATGAAGGATTATCTTCTTGCAACAAACAAGTATTTTTCCTGCTAAAAGCAAAATGTCCAATTATCTCAAACCATCTTGGCGTAGAAGAGGATTCTATAATTCTTAAAGAACATAAAGCTTCGTGATAAGAATATGTAATTAGATAACTAGCAATATTTTTCACCTTCTTCTAATCAGTGTAGTTACGGTAATACCCAAAACCCCTGGAAAACATAAATTACAAATGGAAAATTATTTTGAAAAACAGTTTGAGCTAAGATATTTCGAAATGGATAAATTCGGAGAGGCTTCATCAACAACTATCTTAACTTTACTCGAAGAAACAGCTGCTGATCATTGCCATTCAATAAATCATAGCTTATATGACCTTGAAAAGCAAAATATTGGGTGGGTTTTGCTTTCTGGAATCTTGACAATGGATAGGTATCCTGCTTATAAAGAAAAAATCACCATTAGGACATGGCTTTCAAGCTACTCCCTGATTAAAGGAATTAGGGAAAATATTATTTATGATGGAAATGGGAATATAATCGGGAAATCTAAAGGACTATGGCTTTTCTATGATATTGTGAAGAGAAGACCTATTCAGATTTTTGATTCCATTAAAGAAAGATGGTCATACTGTAATACTGAATGCATTAATCATGACATCACGAAAAAGATAAAAGCTATTGATTTAGCAGAAAATGCTCATGAGTTTAAAATCAATCGATTTGATCTGGATACAAACCTTCATGTCAACAATATTAGATATCTGCAATGGTTAATGGAGTCAGTGTCAGAAGAGATTTCTGACGATTTCTATCTACATTCTATTGATGGACGTTTTGTCGCAGAGGCTCATTTTGGCGACACAATTGTATCCTTTAGCGAAAGTGGTATTGAGGACAATTCTTTTGTCCATACCATTAAAACAAAAAAAAACGATACAGTTTGTGCCACAGGAAATACATTCTGGAAGAAAAGAATAAAATAACAACTCCTTCATAAAACAATCTGGGAAGCCATGTGTGAAAGACCCAAATTAAAGATAAAGAAAATAAGACGATCCTTTGGGCCGTTTCTAAGTCATACACTTACAGGGTTTTCAACCCTTTTGATGGAACCTACCATCGAAAAACTGCACCATATAACTTTATAGAATACTGCGGTTTATCGATCATTCTGCGTAAACGAACATTGGCCCATTCTGAGAAAGATTAACA
>CAYXQX010000356.1:0-4788 GCA_964467485.1 uncultured Porphyromonadaceae bacterium
GGAATGCTTAGGAATAATGAGCTGAGTTGAGTTTGTTTCTTTTCTTAAACAGGCTAAAAAACAGGCCTGTCTTTAAGCGGGGAGCTATAAAGACAGGCCAATAAGAACCACCTTACAGATGGGATAAATCTATTATCCCTCACAAGATTGTGTAATAGCTAATTTACGAATAAATCATTTTGCCACCAAACCATTGATAATGGAGTTATTAACATTGATATTGAAATTTAAAGCTAAAATAAAAGACTTAGCTGGTAAATGATTCTTCCTATATTTGTTCTGTAAAAAAAAAGTGGATAGAGATGTCGATAAAAGTTGAAAACCTAAGCAAAAATTACGGTGACCAAAAAGCCTTGAATGATGTATCCTTCAATATCAAAACAGGCGAAGTAGTTGGTTTTATCGGCCCAAATGGAGCCGGAAAATCTACCATGATGAAAATTATCACCGGCTTCATACCTCAAACAGAGGGGATCGTGCTGGTCAACGATATGAATACACTGGAGCATACGCTTGAAATCAAGCGTATGATTGGTTACCTGCCGGAGCATAACCCACTCTACGTGGACATGTATGTGAAGGAATATCTAAAAATGGTAGGAGACATATATAAGTCTGAGGGCAGAAGGCGAAAAGCAAAAGAGAATCCCGTGCTCATAAATGTAAATAAAAGAGTTGCGGAAATGATTGATATGGTGGGACTCGGGATTGAGCAACACAAAAAGATCGGTGCCCTCTCGAAAGGGTTCAGGCAGCGGGTTGGATTGGCCCAGGCATTAATCCATGATCCTGATGTACTGATTCTGGATGAGCCTACATCAGGATTGGATCCTAATCAAATAGTGGAAATCAGAAGTTTCATCAGCAAATTGGGTAAGGACAAAACAGTAATGTTATCGACCCATATTATGCAGGAAGTACAAGCCATTTGCGATAGAGTTATCATCATTAACCTTGGTCGTGTTGTTGCAGATGACCCCACAGCAAAAATACAAAGCCAAAACCTGGATGCATTCCAAACGATTGAGCTTGAGCTCGATAGCGACATAAGCGCTAATGCCCTGAAACAGATACATGGAGTGGTTAAGGTGAAAAAAATAGACAAAAATCATTTCCTCCTTGAAGGCAAACCAAATCGGGATATACGATCCGAGGTATTCCAATGGGCAGTGAAAAATAAAGTTACGGTACTGCAACTCGCCAAAAGAGAGAAAAGCCTGGAAGCAGTCTTCCAGGAGCTAACCAAATAAAAAATATGTAGAGACGCATATTTGCGTCTCCATTTTCAAAGACCAGACGAACCAAAACGCATGCAGAGAAGAAAAACAAGAATCGTAAATATTGGAGGACTACCAATGGGAGGGCACCATCCGATCAGGGTGCAGTCAATGACCAACCTTCCAACTTCCGATATTGATGGTCAGGTTGAACAAATAAAACGAATAATTAATGCCGGGGGAGAATATATTCGAATTACTGTCCCCACCCTAAAGGACATCAAATACCTCGCCGAAATAAAAGAAAAAATAAACTGCCCGATAATTGCCGACGTCCATTTCTCTCCAAAAATAGCCATTGCTGCAGCTAAAGTAGCCGATAAGGTAAGAATCAACCCCGGCAACTTTGTTCGCAACCAGCAACCAGCAACCAGCACCCTGCAAGCAGTACCTTACCCACCGGAATTGTATGAGGCGATGCTGCCATTACTCAATACCTGTAAGGAATACGGGACTGCTATCCGAATAGGAACAAATCATGGATCTTTATCGGAAAGAACAATGGAGATGTATGGCAATACCCCTTTAGGAATGGTTGAAGCTACTCTGGAGTCTGTGAGAGTATGTGTAAAGGAAGACTTCCATGATATAGTACTCTCCCTCAAATCTTCAAACGTGAAAGTGATGGTAGAGGCCACACGCTTACTAGTCAAAAAAATGGACGAGGAAGGGATGGACTACCCTATTCATCTGGGAGTTACCGAAGCGGGTGATGGTGATGATGGCAGGATAAAATCCGCTGTTGGGATTGGCTCTCTACTGATAGATGGGATTGGCGATACAATTAGGGTTTCACTAACAGAGGAGCCCGAAAACGAAATACCTGTTGCCTTCAACATTTTGCAGGCATCACGATCAAGAATTACAAAAACTGATTATATAGCCTGTCCGGGATGCGGACGGACAACGTTTAAACTTCAGGAAGGATTACAGAAAGTTCGGGAAGCAACCAGTCACCTCACCGGCCTGAAGATAGCGGTAATGGGATGTATTGTAAATGGTCCCGGCGAAATGGCCGATGCCGATTATGGCTATGTTGGTGCCGGCCCTGGCCTGGTAAGTCTATATAAAGGCAAAGAGCTGGTAGAGAAGAACATACCTGAAGATGAGGCAATAGAAGCCTTGCTGAAACTGATTGAAAACAATACGTAGGGACGCATGCTGGTAAAGAAGAACATACCTGAAGATGAGGCAATAGAAGCACTGTTGAAACTGATTGAAAACAACACGTAGGGACGCATATTTGCGTCCTTTCGATGGAAGATCAGACTGTGGTACAACAAGCACGGCCCAGCCCGAAACCCTGATGAATTTGAAATTATGAAGAGAGTATTTACCATCTTAGTGTTAGCATATTTATGCGCCTCCAGCCTCCAGGCACAATTCCGCAAAGAACGTAGCGCATGGGGCCAGGTTGGACTAGGCACAGCCGAAGTGCTGGGTTCTGAAGCTCTGAGCAGTGTAGTGCTATACCTCTCACCACGTGAGTTCAGCAACTGGGAAGATAAGTTTTGGCAATACTGGGGAGAAAACCTACACAGAGCCTACACAACACCTCCGGTATGGGACAAAGATGGATGGGCCATAAACTATATCGGCCATCCCGTTCAGGGAAACCTGGCCTTTAATGCCCTGAGGAGTCAGGGTGCAAACTTCTGGCAATCGAGCGCCTTCACTCTCGGACATACTCTTCTATGGGAATATTTTCTGGAAGCGATCAACGAACAACCGTCAATAAACGACCTGATAGTAACACCACTGGCCGGCATAGCTATGGGAGAGCTGGTAAACATAATGACTCATCACTTTAAAAGAGGCGGATTTACAACAACGGAGAAAATACTGGTGACAATACTGAATCCATTTTACCTGCTCAACCAAGGCTTCAAACCAAAAAAAGTACCACCGCAACGATGATCAAAAACCTCATATTCGACCTTGGCGGAGTGCTATTGGATATAGAATTCAAAAGAACTTTCGATGCCTTTAATAAGCTTGGTATTAAAAATGCCTATCAGCTTAATGATTATCCTGATGTATTAGAATTATTCATGGCCCTGGAGAGAGGAGATCACAGCCCTGAAAATTTCAGGAAAAGATTCAGGGTGCTAAGCGGTTTTGATGGATGCGATCATGATCTCGACCAGGCCTTCAATGCTTTATTAATTGGATTTGTACCGGCAAGAATAGAAAGGGTTAAGGACCTTAATCTGAAATACAAAACATACATCCTGAGCAACACAAACGCCATTCATTGCAAGCACTATAACCAGCAATTATCCGACAGCATGGGCATCAAAAACCTTGATCACCTGGTGCACAAAGCTTATTACTCTCACGACTTAAGAAGTAGCAAACCCGAAAAGGAGATTTACCTGCGAATGGTTGCTGACTCAGGCATGATTCCAGAGGAGAGCCTCTTCATTGACGACCGGCAGGAAAACCTGGATGCAGCCAAAGAGCTAGGCTTCCAAGTAATGCTGGTAAACGAAAACCACACCATATTAGAAGGCCTTAAAGATCTTTAAAACAGAAACGTAGAGACGCATAATCATTAGGAACGTAGGGATGCATACTTGCGTCCGGCTGATGGAAGATCAGATAGTGTACAACAAATGAACATAGACAACAAACCACACACAGCCATCTGGTACGATGAGAGTCAACATAAAGTTTTCTATATCGACCAAACACTGTTGCCCTGGGAGCTAAAAATCAGGGAACTGGGATCACTGGATGATACTGTTCGTGCCATCAGAGAGATGGAGGTGCGAGGAGCACCCCTCATTGGCGTTACGGCTGCTTTTGGGATGTGGCTGGCTGCCAAACATGGCCTGAATATGCAAGAATCAGCAGGCAAATTACTGAAAACACGACCCACTGCTGTTAACCTCAAATGGGCTGTGGAGAAAATGCTGGAAAACAAACCTGATCTGGAGGCAGCCTTAAAAATCAGGATAAATGATATTGATTGTTGTAGAAAAATTGGTGAATTTGGATTGCCCCTAATAGAAAAAATTGCCGGGATGAAGAAGGGCAAGCCGGTCAATATCCTCACACACTGCAATGCCGGTTGGCTTGCCTGTGTTGAGTGGGGAACAGCAACCGCTCCAATGTATATGGCTCATGATCAGGGTACACCAATACATGTTTGGGTAGATGAAACCCGCCCACGAAACCAGGGAGCAAAACTGACGGCTTATGAGCTCGGTGCACATGGGGTACCATACACCCTTATACCCGACAATACAGGCGGTCATCTGATGCAAAAGGGAATGGTGGATTTGGTAATTGTAGGAACCGACAGGGTGGCGGCTAATGGCGATGTGGCAAATAAAATCGGAACATATTTGAAGGCACTGTCTGCAAAAGATAATGATATTCCCTTTTATGTGGCTATGCCCTACTCAAGTTTTGATCCTCATACACCTACAGGTAATGATATCGCTATTGAAGAGCGATCAGAGGATGAAGTTAGAATAATGAATGGATTCCTTGAATCACCCAGGGC
>CAYXQX010000357.1:0-4759 GCA_964467485.1 uncultured Porphyromonadaceae bacterium
CAGCCAACCATTTCATGAAAACATCAACATTAAATACAGCCTCCAACTCCTTTTTCCATACCTCAGTATCGGTAGTCCTTTTTGAATCATTTACTATATCATACAATGACTTAACATCAGAATAATCCGATATCCCTTCATTGTTTTTTTTATACATCTGATCTTCATCAAAAGTACCCTGGGCAAAGCTTGCTGAATTACCATCCGGTTTATAAAGGTTTCCCGAATCAGTACCAACTTGTGTATCCAAAACACTGTCGTCAACTTCCTCAACCAAAGCATATAAGCCAAAAAACTGCGACCCTGTACCATTGTCGATATACACGGCACAAAATGCTGTTTGTGCTGAGACAAGCCCAAACTCACGAAACATATCTGCCCCTACTTTCTCTCTCATAAGTGAGGCATCATCGTAATTGTTATTAAGATTCAACTGCTTGAACCCGTAAAACCTCTGATTATCTAGTCCGGGATAATCATCCTCAAACTCATCAAAATCAAGTTTTAACGATAGCTTATTATTGCCCGATTGGTAAGCTGTGCGTAAACTGGAATTTCCCTTGTACCTAATACCTACATTATACCATTCAGTATCGTCAAATACCAGTGAGCATGGAAACCAATCAGGATTATCCATAGAATCGTCCATCCCAGGTCCTCCACCACCAGGGCCTCCGCCACCGGGACCACCGCCACCAAGACCAGGAGGAGGGCCGCCGGGAGGAGGACCAAATGCGCCTGGGCCTGCACTCGGACTTGAACCTAGAATTGAGGCCAGATTTGATCGCATATCAGACCAATCATCACTGCTGATCTCAATATCCAAACGAAGAACACTAGTCTGGTTAAAAACTACATCGTAATTAAGATCAGCACTATTACCATGCGTTGCTTCTGTCCAATCAGGATAAACGGCCAAATCAGTACTGTCTTTATCGGGATCAGTGAGATCATCAATAACATCATCATCACGACATGCACTGAAGAAGAAAGTCATCAATCCCAATAATATTAATAAAGGCTTTTTCATTGTATTCATTTTTAAAATTTGATTTTATAACCCAAGCTGATTATGTGCCTGTTACGAAGTTCATTTTTGTAATAGTCTAACTTATAACTAAGTCCTATATAGTTATTTTTCTTCACCTTATAGTCTACACCTAAAGTGTATCGCATCTTGTATAATCCATTATCAGTCAGCTGCTGAAACGCTTCTGCTGCTATGAATGGAGTTAGTTTGCACGATTTAATATCATATTTTACTGAGGCCTTATATCTAAAAAATTCCTTGTCTGTGGTTTCATCATCCGCATAATTGCTGTAAGAAAACCTGAGAGCAGGATCGAAGCGAAAAACTTTCTTTGAGACACTGGCATTGACGGCAAACCGATGGAAATATTCTGTGCTTTTTGTTTCCCTGGGATTGATTACAAACCTATATGCTGCTCCTACTGAGAAAAAATCCAGAGGCTTATAAATCGCCTCGGTCTCCAATAGGTATTTGCCAATCGAGAAATCTTCATCCAAACGAATTTCTGGAATTAGCTTTAATTTCAGCTTTTCAACAGGCTTATAACTCATTTCTGCGTAAGCCCTGCTCTGATAATCATTCTCCACTTCCTGAGCCTGAGACAGACTACTAAAGGCAAAAAGAGTAATGAACATCAAAATTATACTACGTGAAAAATTTAGTCTCTTTATCATAATCTTTTCATTTTTCATTTTTGTGAAAATCCAACTATGACTTACCAGTTTCATTTGCGTGATAGTAGAGCGTAATATGAGCAACATCCTTGAGGAAGTCGATTTTTTGAATTTCATATCTGCTTATGTTAATCCCGGTTCTTTCCTTCAAATCCGCTAACAGTACTTCTTCACTGCTAGTATTTATGTTTTCTATCTTCTCGTAAATCAACTTCACCGATTCTTCCTGCTTAAGCATCAGCCGCTTTTCCAAAAAGTATAATCCGATGATTATTGCCGAATTGGTAAACATCAGCTCTGCATAACTGACCTTCTTATTAGAGAGAGCATTCATAACTGAGATACCAATAACCACAAAAAGATAGGTCATCTCCTTTATCGGGATGGCATCTGTGCGATAACGGATAATCCCAAAAATTGCAAATAAACCCAGGGCAAACCCTAACTCCAGCTTAACACTATTCAAGAGGAAACAAAGTAAAAAGACAATTACCCCAACAGCCAGATAACTGAAATAGAAATCCTTACGTCGACTATTACGTGCATACATAAACTGCACAACAACAAAAATCAGGATTGTATTTAGAGAAAACCTCACCAGGAGTTCAATAAAATCACCAACATTAATCAGTTTTATACCTAAAAACCTTACTAACTCCGCCTGATTAGCCATCTCCGTGAGAACAGGATTGTTAATATTTATCGCGTTGACACTGTCAACCATAGTGATTGGATCTATCATCTTTCTAACTGTTTTAATAAAGATTTATACCTGTATGGATAGTTTTTTCTATCCTCCTGATTTTTTTCTTAAAGTAATTCCGCTTCAAATAAGGATCCGTAACCGTCCGGCCAACGCAATACTTGCTAAAGCCGGCAGCCCTTATCCTTTCTTCACTCAATGCCTTTGCCAGCGGAGAAGACTTAGCATTACCATCAGTTTTTACCTCAACTATTACCAAATCACTCAATGAAATTTTCTTCTCACGGTATTCATAGGCTAAATTGAGATCTATTGTACACCGCTCCTTTAAGTTCCTGTTTACCAGAGTGATCCTGGAAAAACTATTGATAAGCGACAAACTAAGATCACCCGAACTATAAGGACTTGAGCTTTTTATGAAATCTGATTCTTTCTCATTGAAGTTTGTGCTGTGAATATCAGATGAAATTCTCTTCTTCATCGTCCTTCCCTTGTTATTCTTGAACTTTATCTCCAGGAAACTTATTCCTGATGACACATAACTCCGTCTCCTGATTTTATATCTGTTTAGTTTGCCATTATGGTGAGCCACAAACATTTTATTCTGCTGCGTGTCAAAATATGTTGTGGAATAGGGTAATTGCGACTTCCCATCTATCTCCAATACAAAATAATCATCACCTACAGTATGGAGAAGTCCCGCTAGGAAATCTATATGAAACCAATACTTATGATCCATACGGTTCATCAGCTTAACCTCATCCATCTCCTTGAGCTTGATGGTCTCAAAATGTTTCGTTCCGATATTTTCCTTTGCTGCCTTAAACATGCGAGCAAATATATATGGCAGCTAAGCTCCTGGGAAAAGTAATCAACGGATAGGAAGGGTTTATCTATAGAATGGCACAATACTTCACCGAGTGAAATATTTAATCCCCCTCCTCAACCGACTCTTCACCGGGTCCCGCGGGCCACTCAGAGTCCTATAAAAAAGTAACAAAAACCATTAACAGAATACAATAAACAATCAGTGTTGGTGGGATGTAAAGTTTTCTCGTATTATTTTATTTCTCAGATTTTGTAATAATCCAACCTTTCATTGTTGTTAAATCAATATCAACTCGTTTGAATCCAGCTTTCTCAAATGCTGATTTAAAGTTATTTTTATTTTTATGTTTAGAGGTACACTGGCTCCGGTTCTCCCGGAGTCAGTCGCCTACTCTCGATTATAAATGGACACATTATTAGCGTTTCGTGCTTTCTATTTCTTTTTTAAAATCGTTTTTTACTTAAAATCACTTATACCCAAAAGAGCCGCAATGCCTTGTCCATAAGCTTCATCAGCTTGTAAACAATTCTTTATATGGCGGACTTTTATTTCTTTTGGCGCATCTCCCATATTTCTTGCAGTATTTTCAAATAGAACTTGTTGTTGATTTTTGTTCATCATTCTAAATAAATCACCTGCTTGAGTAAAATAGTCATCGTCTTCCCTATGATTCCAATGGTCAGCTGCTCCATCAATTTCAAGAGGTGGTTCTTTAAATTCAGGTTGGTCTTGCCATTCTCCATAACTGTTTGGTTCATATCCTAAAGTCGAGCCATAGTTTCCGTCAGTTCTCATTTGTCCATCTCTGTGAAACATATTTAAAAATGGACATTTTGAAGCGTTTACTGGAATTTGATGAAAATTGACACCAAGACGATAACGTTGAGCATCGCCATATGAAAATAATCTGCCTTGAAGCATTTTGTCGGGTGAAAATCCAATACCGGGAACTATGTTTGCAGGATTAAATGCCACTTGTTCAACATCGGCAAAATAATTTTCAGGATTCTTGTTCAATTCAAAATATCCCACGTCAATGAGCGGATAGTCTTTATGAGACCATACTTTTGTCAAATCAAAAGGATTGAACTTGCATTTTTCAGCTTGTTCATCCGTCATAACCTGAATTTTCATATCCCATCTTGGGAAATCTCCTTTTTCGATGCTTTCCAATAAATCACGTTGATGGCTCTCTCTACATTTTCCAATTACGACTTCTGCTTCTTGGTCAGTAAGGTTTTTAATTCCTTGTTGAGTTTTCAAATGAAATTTCACCCAAATTCTTTCATTTTTGCTATTTATCAGACTAAATGTGTGACTGCCATAGCCATTCATGTGACGATAAGAAGATGGTATCCCTCTTTCACTCATTGTTATTGTAACTTGATGAAGTGCTTCGGGAAGGTGTGTCCAAAAATCCCAATTGTTTAATGCACTACGTAGATTTGTTCGTGGGTCACGTTTTACGGCATGATTAAGGTCGGGAAATTTTAAAGGGTCTTTTAAGAAAAATACGGGTGTAT
>CAYXQX010000358.1:0-4752 GCA_964467485.1 uncultured Porphyromonadaceae bacterium
TATAAAATTAAACCATCAGGAAAGGTTAGAGTGAAGGCTTTTAATCGTTCGAATGACAGGTTGATATATGAGTATTCACCATATACTCAAGGGATTGGCCTTTTTTTCCGTGAGGAATTTGATACCTTCGGAGACCTGTTTAAAAAGTATTGGAAAGGAATAGTGGGAAAGGAAAAACCTGCAAATCAATAATTACTCTTTTCATTTGGAATAATCTATTTATCTTTGCGAATT
This sequence comes from uncultured Porphyromonadaceae bacterium, assembly GCA_964467485.1. Classification (GTDB taxonomy): domain Bacteria; phylum Bacteroidota; class Bacteroidia; order Bacteroidales; family UBA12481; genus JAUVKA01. Next base: position 235 of record CAYXQX010000358.1, read on the forward strand.
CTTTACCTATATAGACATTTAAATACATTATTATTAATAAGCTAAAATAGAGAGTGTTATGTTTATCGTAATGATAGTTATTTTTGTTCTGGGCTATGTTGCAATCGCCCTCGAACATCCATTGAAGGTTAACAAAGCTGCAACAGCCTTGATAATCGGAACTTTAACTTGGGTAGCCTATATGATTGGTGTCCAGGATATTCTTGACCTGGGCTTTAGCAGGGCCTGGAATGATTTTTTGCTAGCTAACCCTCATGCCAATAACCATGAAGAGATGATTCACTTTGTTGGAACAGAACAGGTTTTGGAACATTTGGCTGATGCATCAAAAATTATCTTTTTTCTTCTAGGGGCTATGACAATTGTTGAAATTGTTGATCAGCATCAGGGTTTCAAGGTTATAACCGATAAAATCAAAACTACTAACCCTGTTACATTGCTTTGGATTTTGTCCTTCCTCACTTTCTTCATGTCTGCTGCATTGGATAACCTTACGACTACCATCGTGATGGTGGCAATTCTTCGAAAATTAGTAAAGGACAAGGAGCAGAGATGGTTCATGGCCTCAATGATAATACTTGCGGCAAATGCGGGGGGGGCCTGGTCTCCGATTGGAGACGTAACGACCATTATGCTTTGGATTGATGGTCAGGTTACCACCATGAGCATTATTGTTGGTGTATTCCTGCCTAGTTTGACAGCTATGGTTGTACCACTGCTGATAATTACCTTTTTCTATCCGAAGCAGCCGATCGAAAGACCCGACTTTAGCAGTATCGAGGAAAAGGAATTCACTACAAAGGGCGAGCGGATATTCATGTTGATCTTGGGTGTTAGCTCACTACTCTTTGTACCTGTTTTCAAAACCACAACCCATTTGCAGCCTTATATGGGCATGCTTTTGGGATTAGGTGTAATATGGGTGGTTACAGAGATCATGCACCGTATCAAACCTGAAGAAGACAAGCGCAAACTTACTGTTGTTGGAATCTTAACTAAAGTGGATGTTCCAACAGTTCTCTTCTTCCTCGGCATCCTTATGGCAGTTGCCAGTCTGTCATCTGCCGGCCATCTTGATATTCTTGCTGCTTATCTTAATGATAAGGTTGGTGATATTTACATAATAAACCTCATTATTGGTGTATTATCCAGTGTTGTTGATAACGTACCACTTGTTGCCGGAGCTATGGGAATGTATGAAGTTGTATCTCCCGAAATGCTCCAGGTTGCTGCCGATCCCGTTTATGCCGGCTTCTTTGTACAGGATGGTACATTTTGGGAGTTTCTGGCTTATTGCGCTGGTACTGGTGGAAGTATCCTGATCATTGGATCTGCTGCAGGTGTTGCTGCTATGGGAATGGAGAAGATTGATTTTATCTGGTATATGAAGAAAATATCATTGCTGGCCTTAGCTGGGTATCTTGCCGGAGCCGGTGTTTACTGGATTCAAACGCAACTATTCTGATATACACATTAGGTAGTTAATATTTACTGGAAAACGAGATATACTAAATCACAGGTATATCTCGTTTTTTAATAACTTTAGTCGATCACTAATTAATAGAAAAAGATGAATAAACTTTTGTTTTGGCAATCAGAATTTATGGCTCAAGCTGATTCATTGCCTGGGATGGAGGATGTAATGGAATTGAAAGTCCCAATATTTGAATTAACCGTAAAGGGTGGATGGATAATGATTCCAATAGCCCTTCTCTCTGTCGTCGCCATTTATATTTTTGTCGAAAGATTTTTTGCAATAAGAAAAGCCAGTCAGGAAGATATTCACTTCATGAACAGGATTAAGGAATTTATCCATGAGGGTAAAATTGATGCTGCAAAACGGTTAGCTCAAAATACTGAATCTCCTGTTTCAAGGATGATTGAAGCTGGAATTACCAGAATTGGCCGTCCCATGACTGATGTTAATGCTGCAATTGAAAATGTTGGTAAACTTGAGGTATATAAACTGGAACGTGGATTGCCCACTCTTGCAACTGCGGCAGGAGCTGCTCCAATGCTTGGATTCTTAGGTACCGTTATCGGTATGATCAGAGCATTTTTTGCAATGGCCAACGCCGGGAGTAATATTGATGTATCATTATTATCAAATGGTATTTATATTGCCATGGTAACTACAGCAGCTGGTCTGTTTGTGGGTATTATAGCATATTTCTGTTATAATATACTGGTATCCAGGATAGAAAAAGTGGTTTTTATTCTTGAGGCTAGATCCTCTGAGTTTATGGATCTCCTGAATGAACCGGGTAAGTAATTAAATAGCTTCATAACATCAAAATAAGTTTTATGGCTATCAAATCAAGAAATAAAGTTGACCCACAGTTTAGTATGTCATCAATGACGGACATTGTGTTTCTGTTGCTGATCTTCTTTATGATCACTTCCACTATGATCCATCCGAATGCACTTAAACTGCTGTTGCCTACAAGCAATAATCAGGTGTCAGCGAAGCCGATCACAACGGTCTCGATAACAGAAAACCTGGATTTTTATGTAGAGAAATCACCGGTTCAGATTAGTGAACTGGAAGCTGCTCTGGAAGTAAAATTTGACGGGATACCTGAAGAGGAACGCACCATTTCTTTGCATGCTGAACAGTCTGTTCCGATCTCGGAGGTGGTCAAGGTTTTGAATATTGCAAAGACTAATAATTATCGATTGATACTGGCAACTCAGGCAAGATAAAATTATGGTTTGGAAGAAAAATTCACGTGGTCTTATAGGAACTATCATTTTTCATGGTGGCTTGATAGCTATTATGATATTTTTTGGTTTTAAAGCACCTTTTCCTCCTCCGGCAGAGGAAGGCATACTCGTGAATTTTGGAACTAATGAAACAGGTGGAGGATTTGTGGAGCCACAACGACAGGAGTATACTCCGCCAGTGGTTGAGAAAAAACAAGAAGAAATTGTTATTCCTCCGGTTTCCGATCCAATTGAAGAGATAACAGATAAGGCAGAGCAGGAAGCCGAAGATCTGATGACACAGGAGATTGAAGAAGCTGCAGCAATAAATGCTCAGAAAAATAAGGATAAGGAGGATAGACGGAAAAAACTGGAGCAAGAGGAGAGAGAGCGAAAACTCGAAATTGAAAGGCAAAGACAGGCAGAGCTGGAAAAACAAAGGATAGAGGATGAGAGAGTGCGCCAGAAAGAACTGGAGAGAGAGCGTATCGAGGAGGAGGCAAAGCAAAAAAAGGCTGCTCAGGAAGCCCAACGTAATGCTATCAGCAACAAAATGCAAAAGTCATTCGGTGGTAAGTCGGAGTCGGGTAGCTCCAATAGTGAGGGTGTTACAGGTGGAGAAGGAAATCAAGGAATGAACACTGGATCAACAGAATCAGCTGATCATACAATGATAAATAGTACCGGTAATAATGGTATATCATATAGCCTGGCTGGCAGAAATGTAACCGGTGCCTTGAAAAAGCCGAATTATCCAGGCCAGGAATCGGGGAAGGTGGTTGTGCAAATTACTGTGAATAAAGAGGGTAGAGTTGTGGCAGCAGTCCCAGGTGTAAGAGGAACGACAACAGCAAATACAAAACTACACCAGGCAGCAAAAAATGCAGCTATGACCGCCAGGTTTAATAAGCTTACTGATCCTAATGCCCCAATTACCCAGAAGGGTACAATTACTTACGACTTTAGGTTGACAGGTGGTTGAAAAAAGAATGAGGGGTCGATTAGGGAAATAACAGTAGCTTGATCGCTGCTCCAAATATAATAACCAGCAGCAATATTCTAACAATTTTAGGCCCCCAGCTTACGGCATATCGACTTGCTACTAATGCTCCAAGCATATTGCCAATTCCCAATATCAATCCGGCTTGCCAGTTGACCTGGTCGTTCATAATGAAGATCGCCAGAGCAAATGGAGTGTAGCACAAAACAATAAGCAGCTTTATTGCATTAGTTTTGACAAGGTCAAATCCAGCTCCCAGTACTAATCCTGCAATCAGGAAAAATCCTACACCTGCCTGAATAAATCCGCCATATAAGCCTATGCCGAAAAAAATGATTATTTGAAGAATGCTGGGCCGGGCAGAAATTAAACCAGCTTGTCCTTTAACCCAAATGTCAGGCTTAAATATTATCAGGAAAAACATTACTACAAGCAGACCCCCAATAAACTGGGTCATGATCTTCTCATTGATGTTAACCGCAAAGGATGCTCCAATAATTGACCCTACAACAGCCGGAATGGCTAACCATATTCCTTCTTTCCAGCTAAAAACTTTTTGCCGCTTGAAACTTGTAACCCCAACAATATTCTGCATTAATATGGCAATACGGTTTGTTCCATTGGCCACATTAGCCGGCAAACCCATAAACATCAACAAGGGCAGGGAAATGAGTGATCCTGATCCAGCCAAGGTGTTAATGAAACCACAAAGAAAACCGACCCCAATAAGAACCGGGATGAAATACCACTCCACGTTGATAGTTATGAGTTATGAGTTATGAGTTATGAGTTATGAGTTATGAGTTATGAGTTAT
>CAYXQX010000359.1:0-4745 GCA_964467485.1 uncultured Porphyromonadaceae bacterium
AGACCATCTTAGCATCGATCTTTGCAGGATTATTATCGCACATCTCATTAAGAAGACTATCAGCAGGAAGCATCTCAATGGCAATATGACCAATACGTCTACCCGATGCCAGTGCCTCAACACATCCTTTCCTCCCACAATCACATACAACCTCACTATATGGATTAACTGTCATGTGCCCAAATTCACCGGAAAATCCTCCTCCACCATCAACAACCTTCCCATCAACAACAATACCTGCTGCTATTCCATATCCAACATTAACCACAATGAAGTTTTCCAACTCTTTGCCTCTACCGTAGCCAAGCTCGGCAAGAGCCATTAATCGGGTTGAATTCTCAAGGGATATGGGTATTTTAATTTTGCGGCTAAGATCTTCATGAAGCTTTACATCCGTCCATTTAAAATCAGGAGAAAAACGAACAATAGTCTTTGTTTTATCCAACAAACCAGCTACCCCTATACCAACGCCAATAACCAACGATGGGTTGGCATCAAGCCGTGCAAGCAGACGTTCCACAACAGAAACCAGATTGGAAATAACGTTATCATAGCCACTCTCCTTGCCGGTAGGAACCTGAATCTCCATTAATATTTCAGCATCCAGATTAGCTAATACACCTCGTATCATTGTTGCACCAAGGTCAACCCCTAAAACATATTTATCGGTGCCATTGAACTCAACAATAACAGGAGGCCTGCCCCCGTTTGAGTGTCCTATGCCCGAATATTTTACAAGATTGTCCTCCTTAACCAGTCGATCAACAATCCTGGAAACAGTTGGAGCTGCAAGGCCTGTTATCTTTACAATTTCAGCACGACTAATAGAGTGCGATTCCCGGATTAACTGCAGTATCCTCTGCTTGTTAATCTTATTCATTACTTCCGCATCAACCTTTCTGAAATCTTGTTTAGCCATAGAATATTTGAGCTTGCAAAGTTAAACGTATTAATGATTATTTTGACCATCTAATAGCTAAAAGAAAAATCATAACTCCAGACCCAAAAATTTCATCACTTAAAAGTAAGTCTGAATTTGAGGCTGAAAGATGCCGATATTATCTTAAAAATAGATTATTTTATCCATCCAATATAGAGTAAGAATAATATTGATTAGTTTTCAATTTCAAATTCAAAATTGACCATTTACAAAAATTAATTTGTCGTTTTATCTTTAGCAATATGAGCAATACTTTTGATGCAGTTATTATAATTATTTACCTGGTCGGCATACTTACTATAGGTATCCTCTCAGTTAAGCTCAAAAATATGTCCAGCGACAGTTACTTCCTTGCTGGGCGTGGACTCAAGTGGCCGGTAATAGGTGCAGCATTGTTTGCATCAAATATCTCAACCATCCATCTTGTTGGACTTGCAGCATCGGGATACAATGAAGGCCTCGTGTGGGGAAACTTCGAATGGCTGGCCTCCATAACCTTGATTTTGCTGGCTCTCGTCTTTGCTCCCTTCTATTTCAAAAGTAAGATATCTACTCTGCCTGAGTTCATGGAAAAAAGATATGGCCCTGGCGCCCGCACCTTGCTGGCCATCATTGCTATAATTGGAGCACTTTTCGTTCATATAGGCTTAAGTTTATATGCTGGTGCTGTTGTATTTGAAGCATTCTTCGGCATCCCGGTTATGCTATCTATTGTAATTATATCACTGATAACCATGCTATATACAGTTCTTGGTGGATTGAAAGCAGTGGTAGTGACCGAAACAATTCAAACCGCTCTGCTTATCCTTGGTGCAGTTACCCTAACAATAGTAGCCATCTTTGCTTTGCCGGATGCCGGTGTCGATACCCTGGCCGACCTTAAAGCCCGTCTCAAGCCCGGGCAGCTGAATATGCTGCACACAAGAGAGAGCCTTAAAGCACTTGGTGAAGGAGGCTTTGATTCAGGATTAACATGGTATGCCTGTTTACTGGGATATCCAATCCTCGGCTTATGGTATTGGTGCTCCGATCAAACAATCGTTCAACGAGTGCTCGGAGCTAAAACAAAAAATGATGCCCAATTGGGTCCTATATTCGCAGGCTTCCTTAAAATTTTACCTGTATTCATGTTGGTTTTACCTGGTGTACTGGCGTATGTCCTCTTTAAGGATAAAATTGGTGATGATGCAAACCAAACCCTCCCGGTTTTGATCACCGAGCTTCTACCCACAGGCCTCAGAGGATTGATGGCAGCAACTTTGCTCGCGGCCCTTATGAGTACCATCGCTGCAGCTCTGAATAGTTCAGCCACACTATTTGCCTTTGATGTAGCAAAAAGAATCAACCCTAAAATATCTGATAAAAAACAAGTTAGTGCTGGACGATGGGCCGCCTTGGTAGTTATGATCCTCGCAATGATATGGTCTACTCAGGGGGATAAATTTTCAAGCATTTTCGAAGCTATCAATAAAATTGCCTCAGCAATTGCCCCACCAGTAGCTGTGGTGTTCTTATATGGAGTATTTTCCAAACGAGGAACTAGTAAGGCAGCTGTAGTCACCTTGATAGCAGGACTTATCATGGGTATAACGGCTTTTTGCTTCGACTTTACACCCATCAGCGGTAAAATGTACCTCACACATGAGCTTGGCATTCCTTTCATGATGCAAGCCTGGTGGTTGTTTGTCATTTGTAGTATAATATATTTTGCCGTTAGTGCATTTACACCTGCATCACCCAAAGAAAATCTGGAAAAATATACCTGGAAGAATCCTATGGCAGTTCTCACAACCGATAAATTCGCAGGTATAAAAGACCCAATATTATGGGCCCTTATTCTAATTTTTGTATTAGCTATTTTATATATAATTTTTTAATCTGGAAACGAAACAGCACATGAAACAGGCGATAATGAATAAACCCGGTGATATTGAAATAAGAGAAATCCCGGGATTAAAATCTAATGATCTTAAAGAAAATGAAATCCTTCTTGAAATAAAGAGAATTGGTGTGTGTGGAAGTGATATACATGTCTTTCATGGAAAACATCCTGCAACCCCTTACCCAGTCGTTCAGGGCCATGAGTACTCTGGAACTGTGATTGCTGTCGGTAGTAAGGTTGAGGGTGTTAAACCGGGGATGAAAGCTACTGCCCGTCCCCAACTGGTATGTGGAAAATGCGGCCCCTGTTTAAGAGGACAATACAATGCCTGCCAAGAACTTAAGGTCCAGGGGTTTCAAGCACCGGGAGCAGCCCAGGACCTATTTGTAGTGACCAGCGACCGTCTGGTAATTCTTGATGATAACATGAGCTTCGAACAAGGAGCCATGGTTGAACCCGCCGCCGTTGGAGCACACTCAACAAACAGAGCATCCAATATAAAAGGTAAGAATATAGTTGTTTCAGGGGCAGGTACAATCGGTAACCTTGTTGCACAATTCGCCATTGCCAGAGGAGCAAAGAAGGTACTGATTACCGATGTTAGTGATTTTCGCCTCGAGAAAGCCCGGGAATGCGGAATAGAGAATACTTTAAACGTATCAAAAGAACCATTTGAAAAGGGAGTAACACGAGTTTTTGCCAATGAGGGCTACCAGATTGGTTTCGAAGCCGCCGGAGTGGAGGCTTCCCTGGATGTTTTGATGGCCAATATTGAAAAAGGAGGTGAGATTATTATTCTCGGCGTTTACGCAGAAAATCCAAAAGTCAATATGTACTTCCTGGGTGAACATGAACTGAACGTATTCGGGTCAATGATGTATCTACATGAAGACTATCTTGAGGCAGCAAAATTAATAGCATCAGGAAAAATCCATACCTGTCCTTTGATAACAAAGCATTTCCCTTTCGATGAATATACAGCAGCCTATAAATTTATTGAAGAACAGGCTGATAAAACTATAAAAGTAATAATAGATGTTAATGACTAATTTAGAAACTGATTACAGAATGGCCGGCATAGGGGAACTCCTATGGGATATCCTTCCTGATGGTAAGCAGATGGGAGGCTCACCAATGAATGTCGTATATCATTGCCAGGCAAGCGGAATACAGTCAGTGGTAATAAGTGCTGTCGGAAATGATAGCCTGGGTGACGAAATCATTAAGCAGGTAAAAGTGGGAGGAAATTCTCCTGATTTTATCCAGATATCAAAAGACAAACCCACCGGCACAGTTTCTGTCTCACTTAATAAAGGTATTCCTGATTTTAATATCCACAAAGATGTCGCTTGGGATAAACTCGAATGGAACGACTCATTAAAAGAACTGGCCGGCAGCCTGGACGCTGTGGCATTTGGCAGCCTGGCCCAAAGAGATCCGGTATCCCGGGATACTATTAAAAAGTTTATCCGGGAAATGCGCCCCGATAGTATCAGGGTTTTTGATATCAACCTCCGACAGGATTATCATTCAAAGGAATTAATCAAGCAGGCCCTGGAAATGGCAAACGTGTTGAAGATTAACGATGAGGAAATGCCTGTACTAACTGAATACTTTAATCTTGAAGGTTCAGTTTATGATCAAATAAAACTGCTAATAAAATTATTTAACCTTGATCTTGTCGCATTTACTAAAGGAAGCCAGGGAAGTGTACTTTATTCCCAAGAGCTAACTTCCATTAGAAGTTCCTCGAAAGTTGAAGTGAAAGACACTGTTGGAGCAGGAGATACATTTACAGGAGTACTAATATCCGGATTGCTTAACAAAAAGCCGCTCGAAGTAATACACATGGAGGCAAGTGAAAAGGCTGCTTGGGTTTGCTCACAACAAGGCGGCACCCCTCCATATATAACAAAAGAAAAA
>CAYXQX010000360.1:0-4735 GCA_964467485.1 uncultured Porphyromonadaceae bacterium
CATGAATGGTCAAATCATCATAAATGCATTACGTTAAAACCACAATGAGGGTTTAATAGTTAGCATAACATAGCAGAATTGAGGTATTTTTAAATCTTCACTATTTATATTTTTAATCTGCTCCAGCGTATTTGTTGTTCCATAAATAGAATATCCGCATTCAAGTTCAGCCATTTGATTAAACTTCCATTTTAGTTTAAAATCAAGTTCGTTACCAAGTTGACGGTTTAACTTTTTGCTTGGATTATCACTATCAAATTTATCTGCTGCAAGCATAAAATAGTGATAATGCAATTCCAGATTTACATCCTTTTTAGGTTTGTAGGTCAATCTAGCTATGCAATCCTGCAAGCCTTGCTGGGGTGTGGTGCTAAAATAATCCATGTAGCCGTACCAACCATGCCGACGACCGTAAAGAATATCAAAACGGTTATTAGTTGTGGATGTCAACGTTTCATCATTACCAGAAAGAAAATCATACCCTAAACCTAAACTAAGTTTTTCAACCAATTTATGTTCAGTATAAGCGGAAATACAAAATGCCGATGTTGTACCATTAATATCGTTTAAATTGTGTTGATAATATGCTGACAAACGTACATGAGAGATGTTCGTTTTATAGTTTGCATTTATTCCATATGTTCCCCGATAAAATACCCGTTCGGTTATGTCGGTGAGCGTGTTACCTGTTGCAACCGCAATTCCTGATAAAATGAAATTATCTAATTGGTATTGATAATGAATAAAATCGAAGGTTTTAAACTTTTCATTGGGAAACAGCAAGTCGGTCTTATTGTCGACATTGTAGCTTAGCCCTAAATGAAACCTGTGTTTACCTGTTTTATATTCGGCAAGGATAGCATCGTAAGTTACCTGATAGTCATTCCAATTGCGCCCCGAAATAATTCGCTGGTCGTCATACGAAAAAAGCTGTCTCCCAATTTTAATCGACAATGTTTCAATTAATTTTAGCTTTACCCATGCCTGATGTAAAGAAAGACTTTCTGTATTTCCAAACACTCCATTGCCTTTATAATTGTTGTCATCTCCCCAAAGCCTTACATCTTGAAGTGCTATGTAGCTTTCAAACTTATCATTGCAAAACAAGACATTTAGCCGTGTTCGTTGTGTGGAGTAAATTGGTGTGACATCGCTTTTGGTTTTTGGAATCTTGTAGCCATTATCAACAATACCTCTCGGACGTAATTCTGCACTTATTTGAAGTGTGTCGTTTTGTGCAGTTGCTGTTATAGCAAACAATAAAATTGTACCACATATTAGGTACTTAAATTGTATCATTGATTTATATTTTTAAGGGAACTTTAATTTTGTATTTAATTAATTTCCATCAACCATATATTCTTTTAATTTTTCGGTTTCGGGGTTTTTAAATAATTTTTCGGGAACTCCCTGCTCAACAATTTCACCATTGGACATAAACACTATATTGTCGGCTAACCGGACTGCCTGCCTTAAAACATGGGTTACAAGAATAATTGTATAATTATTTTTCAAGTTCCTAAACAGGGTTTCAATTATTTTGCTTGAGATTGGGTCAAGTGCCGATGTTGGTTCATCGGCAAGTATTATTTGTGGCTTTACTGCAAGTCCCCGTGCAAGGCATAAGCGCTGCTGTTGTCCAATGGATAGACTGTCGGGTGAGTTGTGAAGGCGGTCTTTTACTTCATCCCATAATCCTACTTCTTTTAAGTGTTTTTTAATGTTGTAATCTATCAATTTTTTATCTCTGACACCTTTTAGCTTTATACCATAAGCCACGTTTTTATATATTGACATTGGTAATGGATAAGGACGTTGTCCAAGTAAGCCCATCTTTTGCCTGATGGAGGATACATTTTTGTATGTATTCAAAATATCATCATTATCAATGTAAATATGCCCGGTCACATCCAATTCTTTATAAATATCGGTAAGTCTATTCATGCACTTTAGCAGGGTAGTTTTTCCACAACCCGAAGGACCCAGTAAAACCGTAACTTTATTTTTGGGAATTTTCAGGTTTATATCTTTTAAAATATGATGCGCTCCTGCGTAAACGTTCAAATTACGGATTTGTAAAATTGAATTTTTATCAATGGCCGCTTCAATTGTATTTGCCGTTTTATCGTGTGTTATCATTTCTTCTTTTAATAGATACATTGTCAATTTATTTTAAATTTGTTTTAGAATATTTTTTAGAAAGAATCCGGGCAGTAAGACTAACTGCCAGTATGATAATGGTTAGTATGGCAGCTGCTGCAAAAGCACGCTCCCTGACTTCAGGAATGGGTGAACTTAGCTGAAAGAAAATAGCCAAGGGTAATGTTGCAGCAGGCTCATCGAGATGTATGGGGATAAGGTCGGTGTAACCAGCGGTAAAAAGCACAGAAGCTGCATCACCAATACCACGTCCGAATCCCAAAAGTAATGCAGTTATAAATCCTGGAAGTCCCTGTTTAAACATGATTTTAAACGCCATTTCACTTCGGGTTGAACCGAGTGCCAGTGTGGCTTCGTGTAAGCCTTTCGGTATAGTGCATAATACTTCATCAAATGTTCTTACTACGATAGGCATAATCAATAATGCAACAGTAATTATCCCTGCAAGCAGGGAAGCATTCATTCCTAAAAACAGCATTAAAGCGAAACCAAAAGCACCGTAAACAATAGACGGCACTCCCCACAAAGCATCAAGAATATAGCGGATGGCATTTTGTGTTCTCTTGTACCTTGACAGATGCACATTGATATATAAGGCGGCAGGAACACCAATTAGAGTTGCAATTATTGTTGCACCTATTGAAATATATAATGAACCTACAATAGCATTTAAAACACCTCCTTCGCCACCATAATAATATCCACCCTTGGGCGTTTTAAAAATCATATCCCATGTTAAAGCATGAAAACCCTTAATGAAAATCAGGATGATTATAAATGCTAAAGTCGCAATTAGTGAATACGTAGCAATAGCTGACAATATCCTGAATATCTTTTCTTCAATAATTTTTCTCTTATACATTTTTCTTGGTTCTGTAAATAAAATACCTGAAAACAAGATTTATAAGCAAGATGATAACAAACAGTAAGAGTGCTGCAAACATCAATGCCGAATCGTACATAGGAATCGATAGCATTTCGCCATAATTATTAGCAATAAGTGCAGGAAGCGGATATCCTGCATCAAAGAGGTGAAATTTAGTCTGGACCATATTACCGACCACCATCATTACAGCCAGAGTTTCGCCAAAGGCTTTGGCAATACCTAAACCAAAAGCCGATATTATACCGGGAATGCCCTTTTTAAGTACAACATGCTTAACTGTTTCCCAAAAGGTTGCACCTAACGAAAGCGATGCTTCTTTTAGTCCCGTGGGAACAGTATTGAAAACCTCAATCAGCATATTCAGGATGTATGGAATACACATGACTGACAAAACAATACCTCCTGCAAGAAGGGAATAACCTGAACTTTTTATCCCAAATAGGGGAGCTGCATAATCTGAAATAAATGGAACAATAACAATTATACCCCAAACGCCATATATTACAGAGGGTAGTCCTGCTAAAATATCAATTACAGGGTGCATGAATTTCATAAATTGCTTCGATGAAAATTGGGTTAGATATATTGCTGTAAGCAAGCATACAGGAGCCGATAAGCAGAAAGCAATTAAGGTAACATACAATGAACCCAGAATAAAGGGCAAGAATCCAAATTCCTTTTCGTGTGGTAACCATGTACTTGAACTAATTAGTTCGCCAAAGGATTTTAGTTCAAATAATGGATTGGCCTTTATATATAAGCCAATACCTATTACAAGAGGCAGGGTTATTATGATTGAAATGGATATAATCATCCATGTCGTAGAAACCCTGTCTGCAATGATTCTTCGGTATAACATCAGTTGTAATAGTTTGTATTATTGAGCTTCTAATTTGTTTAAGTAACTATCTATTATTGATTGCTCAATAGACACATATCCAGCTTCTTTTATAAAGGCCTGCCCATTTGTAAGTGTCCATTTAATAAAATCGATAGTAGCTTTTTTCTGTGGCTTCCCTTTGGCTACAAAATATAACTCTCGTGCAGGAGGTGCAGGGTAAACACCCTTAGCAATTGCTTGAAGTATTTCGCCGAAAGAATCGTAAAAATTCTCCTCTTTGTCTATTTTACCATTCTCATTAATATCAATAGGGATAACTTCAACACCCTCGCGTTTTGCCCCTGTTTTTACATCGTATACAAATATGGTATTGTTAAAGGCAATACCTAAAGGGTCTTTACTTACGGCCTCGGCCAATCCGGGGTCGCCATAAATACCTACACCTCTAAGATTTTCTTGTTTTCCACCAAGGTATTTAGCCCAGGTTCCGGCAGCACCACAAGCATCGGAACGTGTATAAACAAAAATTTGGCTTTTATTTTCACGTCCCCAAAGTTCATTCCATGAAAGAATGGTTTTATCTATGAAAATGGCCTTAAATTCATTGCGGGTTAGGCCACGTTTCTTTAAAGGATCTAAGAAAGGATTATTATTGCTTAGGGTAGGTACTACAGCATCAATAGTAAGGCCAACCCACCAAACGCCTCTATCTTTTTCTGCCTGTGTAATTTCCCTTGAGAACATACCAAGGTCAACTGCTCCAGCCAAGGCATCAGCCATTCCTTTACCTGCGCCACCACCCGAAATATTAAATCGCACCTCCGGATGTTCCTTTTGGTATTCCTCCG
>CAYXQX010000361.1:0-2698 GCA_964467485.1 uncultured Porphyromonadaceae bacterium
TTATCAGGCTGGTATCCCCCAACTGCAATATAATTTCCATCAGGACTCCAATCTGAAATAGACAAACTTGGCGCTTTTTCTTTGTCTTCAGGGAACACATATACAATCTCCATGACTTTAGAATCAATATCCATTAACCAATATGCTGTTTTTGAGCTGGCTAAAATTTTGTCCTGGTCCGGAGACCATCTTAACACCGAAAATTTAACTTTACTGGTATCGGATTTAACAGTCTCTGTGGTATCAGAACTGATCTGCACGGGTTCATTCTCGTATATAGAACGAATAAAAATATTTCCCGAATCAGCATAAGCAAAGTGGGTTTTGTCTTCATTCCAGTTCGCAGAGATTCTTTTGTTTCTCTCTTTCATCAGAGTATCAGCTTTGCTATCCCCGGATAAAAGAAGACTAAATAGCGCGTATTTGGTGCCTCCCTTTCTGTCATAAACAGTTTTTTGAGGCTTAACTTCAAGATAGTTAAGACGATCACCTATCTTAGAATAACTAATAGATGAATAGGAGCCTTCAGGAAGTAATTCTTTTGTTTTACCTGTAGAAATATCAAGCATAACAGGAATACTTCTGCTGCTGAAATTTCCAATCTCCTCCCACTTCAGGAAGGGCTTGCTACCATCATATACTATTCTGGGTCCAACAGTGGCTTCCTGGTACATTGAATCTGCTTTTTCCTGCCAGCCGGTTTCACGTAATGATATCAATAAGGATTTATTGTCTGGTTTCCAATCAAAGAGGCTATTTGAAGCAATCTTCTTTTTCAGTTTCGTTTTTATCTGTTTAAGTTTCCGCGTTTCAAGATTATATGTGAAAATTTGATAATCATTATCAGAATAAATCATCAAAGCCAGGTTTTTGTTATCTGGTGAAAGCTTTGATCTGGACAAGATTATCTTTTTAGTAAAAATTGGCCAGGTTTCTTTTGTTTCAGTATCCATTACCAGAAGTTCAGTGAATCTGGGACTAACATAAGAAGGATCACGATAGCGCTTATGATCAGTATTCATCCGGTCTTTTCTGGTTCCACTGGTCATGATGATGAATTTCCCATCATCAGTTATTTCTCCCATTCTAACTGACTGAACTTTTAAAGCATCAGATGCAGTGAAAGGAGTTTTTTGGGAGAAGGAGTTATTGGGGAGGATCAGAGAAAGTAGTAGTGATAAAATTATGAGTTTCATGTGGGTTTAGGTTTATATTGAATAATTTTAGTGAAAATTCAGTTATCGTTTTTTCCAGTAATGTCAATGTGCTTGACGTCAGCAACGTCCAGAGCCAATATAGTTTAAAATTAAGAGATACTTTTCTCATATCAAAGTTGATCTTTGAATTTCAAATTCCACCCTTTTTTTTATTGGAGTTCGCTGCTTAATACCTTCTCTTCTGGAATAAGAAAGTCCCTAATCCCTATAAATGTGGAGACCTTTGCGTTGGCGAATTTAAGACTTTGACTGGCAGTCAAGAGGTCACCAGTTCGACTCCGGTATTCCCCACCTGATTTTCAAAGAGTTGTAAAAGCATTTTTACAACTCTTTTTACTTTGCACTAACAAAAGTACTAACAAACCCTATTTTCACCTATTGCAAAATAGAGGGAACCAATCATTCAGGTTCTTCTAAAACCACTATTTCAAATATATTGATTTGCTGAACATGGCTCAAATGAACCCATAGTACACTCACCGGGTTAAACAACCCCCTCTCACCGTTTTCAAGCAACCCCGCCTTCACCGGGTTTAACTGACCCCACCTAAAGATAGTTCGAAGGACATTTTTTCTTTCAGTTTGTTATCTTAAAAATAGTTATTCTTATTTGTTCATACAATAGGAGTATTTTCAGATACTTTTCTTCTCTTTCTGAGTGATTCTCCTTGCAGCTCAAAGCGATATGCATTATGGACTATTCTATCCATAATGGTGTCACAACATTATCAGTAGAGGATTTGATATGACCTGTGGATGGTTTACCTTTTTGCTATTCTAAGCTGAATTGTGCTGACGGCAAACATTAATGAGAAGAACCAAGTGTCAGATCTATATGGCAGCAAAACCTAAGCATCAAAATTCTTATTTAACAAGGGTTAAGATTATTAAAAGCACATCGGGAGAACTAGCCATTTACTATGTTTTGGACAAATTACTTCTAGAACTAGGTGAGTAATAAAAATCCATCAAGCCTCTTATCTATAGCTTATTACAACCAATTCGATATCGTCATTATTATTAACTAATCGTCTCAGGGCTTGCCTCTTCTCTGGATATTTACATGATGGATCATTTTCAGAATCTTCAAATAACTCCTCTAGTTCTAATTTGGTTATAGACCTAACAAAAGATTTTGTCATTGGATTGAAGATTTCGATCTTAATCGCACTGAGACCTATAAGATCATCATCTAAACCAACCTGGGAAATATTGTTATATGAAAAATTTGAAATTGTAAATTTCTCCAGGGTCTTCATACTAAATACTTGGTAGTGCTTCATTTGATCCACTTGGCTTTCCATAATAATGAAATCCTCCACTTTAATTAAGTTATTTACTTGATTAGCTAAACGGAAATCTTGAATTGCAAATGGGTTTCCAAGGTCATCTGTACTTGCCTTGTTACTAGTAATATTTAATGCTAGAAGTGGTTTTAATGATAATTTCTCTCCTTCCCATTTACAATTAGTACATTTATA
>CAYXQX010000361.1:2708-4733 GCA_964467485.1 uncultured Porphyromonadaceae bacterium
ACTGTATCACCCTTCCAAATAATGCCCATATTATTATCAAACAAAAAGCTTCTTTTGGGAATTTTATACAGTTCGCTTTTGAATTGATTCGTTATGAAGCCATATTTACCCTTTAGGACGAGATCACTTGAGTACTTACCTATTAAATAGAAATCCTGTGTGGGAACTTTAGGCCAGTCAAAAAAGGCAATAAATTCATCCTGATCATTAGCTACTATGCCTTCTAAGAATTGCCCAGGAAAATCATCCATTTTTGACATACCAAGATAACTCCCATTGATTGAATATTTTAGTATCTCGCCGTATTGAACTAAAAAAACAAACTCCTCGTTAGAATCAAAAAATCCATTATTTGGATGGAGATATTCCCCTGGGCCTTTACCTTTTCTCCCTACCATTCTTAAAAAATCACCATCAGAATTATATAAGTACACCTTCCATGTTTGATGACATAAAGCCAAAATGTACTTCTTACCGATAATTATTTTATGCGGTTCTCCGATAATTGCTTCAGGATTTGATTTCAAAATGTACGAATCAATATCAGTGGTGATATTGCTAATTTTAAAGTCCTGCTTCTGATTCAGTCTTTCAATTATGTCAAATTGAACAACTTCATTGGTTAGATCACTTGTTTTGTTGTTAGGATTACACCCAATAGAAAACAAAACTAATATCGCAATAATGAACAGGGAAGGAGCACTGTTGGATCTCATCTGTTTTAGCTTTAATGGCAGGGAACATTTCTTCATTAAAGATATGAAAACTAAATCAAAGAGAAAGAGTCATGTTTTCCTGGTCACCTTCAATGTATAATCCACCTAAATAATTCGTTATGATATTTAATGTTTAAATTAGGGTTGTTATAGCTTCTTATAATCCTTTCGTGGATGGGAACAGTCTATATCTCGACAGTCTTTCCTAGAATCAGAATAAATGGTGTCATCAAAATTGCGAATGAAAAATACTTCCTCATTTTGTTGGATTTTACAATATCATACTTTAACTCATTGCTTTTGAAAACCGAAATGTGTTGATGGTAAATAGACAATTGTTTCTCCGATAGAATCATCTGAATTATAGTTTTTTATAAAACTATTGGGGTTGGGAGAATGATGTGCATTTTTGGAGGAGAATGTCTACTAATCAATGCAATATCTTAAATTTTGAACTTCATCTTCACTAAATAACTAACATTCTCCTCCATTGTATTATTACTCCTAGTATCACTATGAACTACCTCAGTTTTATCCCGACTTGGGTCAATAATGTTTAAGAGCTTTGCTAAATCATTCCCTGAAACTATTGAAATAAAATAATCATTATGAATCCCGACAAAACTAATCAACGGGCCACATTGGCATTCTTTGATCGTCGTTAGCTTGAGACTCCTGGAAATATTACTTTGCTTACCATAAAAACTAATATATTTGGCGGAGCCAATTGAATATCTAAGGGAAATGACTCCAGAAGTTTCTTTCAAATTCAAGGAATTAATATATTTCCCAAAGTCTGGATGCCCTAAATTTATGCCAGATTTAACGTCCTTATATCTTAAAACTGGAGATGAAAAGTTCATAATATATTTTAAAGATACTCCTTGGCTGGTAACCTCATAAATTGTATCTGAGTAATATGGTAGATAATGGATTCGTAGACCATCATTATTGAGTTGAAATGGAGTGCCGATCATAAAGTCATATAACTCATTAACTTTCACTCCTTTATGAAGTATTTTAGAATCATCATCTATTAATAGGAGTTTGTAGCCAATTGCCACATTATCATTATTGACAATTGCCATAAGCGAATCTGATAACAAAGCAATTTGCTCATAATAATAATCAGATTTAACACTTCTTAGATATTTGAAATCTCTATTGTAATATATCAACTTTGATTGCATTATATCATTGATAATGATTTCACCGTTATGCTTGATGGCAAAATCAGAAATATTAATAAATTCCCCAGGTCCCTTTCCAAAGAAATCAAGCATATTGATAAAATCACAATCTTTTGTAA
>CAYXQX010000362.1:0-4714 GCA_964467485.1 uncultured Porphyromonadaceae bacterium
CGCCCGGAAGAGGAGAAACCTGCTCAGCCACAGATTGTAGAAAATTCCACCCATTTATCTTTTCCTCATAAAAGTCATCAGGAGTAAGTTTATAATACAGAGGCGTTCTGAAAAAACAATTCTGGAGGCTAAAATTCCCATTCAATGATTCAGAATAATTCATTTTGAAAATCCCTTGGTATAATCCCGCCTGATCACCACCCTTCCATCGTATGTTGTATGGAGAGATTGTATCAAAGCTAACTGTGCGCCCCGGAACATTTTCAGGATCAATAAGCTCCGGGACATCCGTAATTATTATTTCTCCTGATACAATTTTATCAATCTCAGCAAAGTAAACAAATAGATGAAACTCATCACCCTGAACAGGCTTAAAATCAGCTTTATAAAGTCTCAATCCATTAATCGGAAACAGGCCTGAATCCTTTTCTGCTGATGGATTTAGTTCGAAAATAATGGTCTCTACAGGATTATTGTTTTCCCACCTTTCAAGATATATCTCGGCATCAATTGGCCAGATAAGGGAGTCCAGTGGTATATTGGACTCAACACTCTCCTCCGACTGCAAAAAGGTTTTCCCTACCCTCACGAACTGAGTATTTTCAAGAGGGTTCAGCAGGCAATAAACTATTGGAATCGCTTCTCCCTTACCATGAAGGTCAATATCATTATTGCAGGCATTGACCAGACCCAGTAAAATAAAAAAGATCAGTATTTCAAATAATCGTCTCATTATCATTTATCCCTGATACATCTAACTGAATAAGCAGTCCTCATATAACCAGACTGTGACCAGGCTGAATTCCAGCCGGATAACAGAGCTACATAATATGATTTAGCAGCATTCTTATTTGTTGATGTTTGGAAATAGGCAGAACTATTAATACCTGTGAACTTACCATTCTCAGATAGTATACCTGCGGGCAAAGCAGAAAAACCACTTGAATTATTCCCACCACCATTATCTTCCCAGCCGGATGTTGTTCTCATACTGGGACCGGAACCAGGATTTAAAAGGGTAATCAGTTCAAACCATTCTTCCCTGCTGGGTAAATGCCATCCAAAAGGGCAAATTTTCTGGGCTGCGGTCCAGTTGTATAAAGCACCAAAGTGTCGATACCTTTCAAGTCCCTTAGCCTCGGCAGTATCGGTTCCCCAATATCCATAAACATACATATAGGGAAGTGAATTTGATAAATCCTCCGGTGGATTAACCATGGGCAAATATGCCAGGTTTGTAATCATCCAGGTTTGCTCTCCAATAGTTTTGTATGGATATTCCTGCCCATCGCGTATATCAGTAAAAGAGCCGCGAAGAGGCACTTTTTCAATTTCAAAATCCATTCTGCTTTCGATCTCAGAAAACTCAATAGTCTCCTCCAGGCCAATAACTTTGAAATCGTCACTGATAACTTTTCTCACCAACAACGTTCGAGTACCATGGGGTATGTACAGTATCCGGTATTGACCATTGTCATCAGTGAAAGCCTTCAATCTACTTTCAGAACCATTAGGATTTAAAACAACAACTTCCACATTGTTAACCGTCTCACCATCCTGATCAGTTATCCGTCCTGAGAGCTTTGTGGAATGGGTGATAGACACCAACTCCCAATCCAGGTGGAGAACTGCTTCAGGAGGAATGTCAACCACAGATTCTTTCGGACTGAAATCAGTTTTATTTGCTTTCACAGTATCTTTTCGCGCTATTATTCCGGAAAGCGTATACTCACCTCTATCATCCGTTACTGTTTCATTATTTCCTACCCAAACCCTCACTCCTTCAATTGGGACTTTAGTTTGCGAAAAACAAACTGTTCCCAAAATACCACCTAAAACCGGCTCAGTTAGTCCAAGCAAATGTTCCTTGCTTTCTTCAAACTCACCATCACTCACCAAAACTTTTAAAATAAAATCCTCGCCATTACCATCATACGGGGATCTCCAATCCACTTCTTTCTCATCAAGCGGTGAAAGGAATTCACCCCCTGTGGATGTCCATAAATATGTAAGGATATCGCCATCTTCATCCGTAGCACTTACCGTAAAAGTATAGATTGTTCCTGCACTGGTGTTGGCAGGGTTTTGAGAGATTTCTGCAATGATGGGCGGGTGATTTTTTTCGCAAGACACAAACAGCATTAATACGCTAGCCAAAAATAAATTAGCAACAGGGAAGAAAAATACTTTTTGAAGAATCGTCCACCTTGTTTTATTAAAAAGGCTATAGCCTGATGGAGCCATGATGTTACTGTTTGTTCTAATTTTTGGGGACTGATATAAAGGTAGGAATTTTTTGTTTCCAACCATCCACTCATTGGATACTTCATAAAAGGCTTTTGAAAGACGGCTTTTAGTTGACTACGCCACTCGGAACTACCGATGTATTCGTTTCAAAGTTAAAGAAGGTTTTCCTCATCAAATCAGATAAGCCTAGTTTGTAGTTAATAAATGATCTCAATCTGCTGGTGTAGGTCTGGTTTAGGCGATCACGTTCGAGGGCCATAGCCTGACTATCAATCTCACCATTTGCATATCGTTGGCGGGAGATATCAAAACTTTTTTCTGCTACAATAACGCTTTTTTCCATGACCTTAAGTCCATTAAGATTATTGTTAAGCTGGGCTACAAGGCTTCGGATCTCTCGTTCTATTCTTACTTTATCTCCATCCATCCGTAAATGATTTTGCTTCAACAGGGCCTGAGCCGACCGTACTCTCGCTTTATTCTCACCCCAGTCTAGGATTGGAATGGATGCAGTTAATCCTATCCCAAAACTACCGGGCCTGTCCATGAGGTTTTGCCATGTATTTTCGAAAGTACTTCCTATAGGCATTCCTCTATCACTCTTATCTACTCCTATGAAATTATAGTTTAGAAGAATATCACCACTTATCATTCCGGCAGCTTTCTGTCTTTTGACATTCATCTTCTGTAGTTCTATCTGAATCTCATTTTCCTTAAGCTCCAGGCGGTTGTCCATGGCCAGTTGCACAGCTTTTTCAACATCAACCAAAACGGGGTTGTAGTTCATATCACTCTTTATGGCAATACTATCGGCCAAGTTGATCCCAAGGTTCTCTTTAAACAGATTATGTTGAGAAGAGTAATTCACTTTTGTATTATCATAGTTGTTCATGGCTGCACTAAGATCTACTTCCATTTGCAGAGCCTCAACTTCCCGAATGAGACCGGCAGCATACTTATTCTGTGCTATATTAAAGGCTTCCTGTTGGCGGTCGAGGTTCATTTTGGCAATCTCCATTTCTTCAACTGCCGACAATAAGCCATAAAAGGTCTGACTGACCACATAAACCAGATCGAGTTCGTTACGCTTCAATTGTTTCAATGACATATCATAGTTGAGCTTGGCTTGCTTGAAATTCAGTTGTATATTATTGAAGCCAAAAAAGGCTTCAATTGGTTGTCTGAGACCAATACTGGAAGACAATTGAGCATTTCTATCCGAAGCATAATAATCTGTAAAATTTTGGATACCTGTTCGAATATAAAGGTAACCGTCGGTGGGTAAAGGCTGATTAATATTAAGATAACTATTCATTTGATTTTGCCTTACCGGGTAAAATGAAAGTCCGGTACTGTCTTCAAATTGCCGTATAGTTTCTGAATATGAGGGTAGGGTCATGTCAATATCGACATGGGTTTTAAACTTACTGGTAGCTGCTTTGAGGTTATAAGAAGCCCCGTTTAATTGCTCATTGAGAATAAGCATAGTATTACTTTGTTTTTTTGCCACCAGAATACTGGTTTCCAGATCAAGATGATGGACCACCTGTGCTTGTACTACAGGGCTATAAGCAAATAAAAAACAAATTGGTATTAGAATTCTTTGAGTTAGATTCATTAGATTATAGTTTCGTGGTGCACTAATTCAAATTCAAGGTATCGTTGGTTATCATTCCGTCCTTCAACATTAGGATCCTTTTTGTACAGGCTGCGATTTCTCTTTCGTGTGTTATAACAAGGATGGTATTTCCTTCCTGATGTAGCTGCTGGAATATTTGCATGATCTCTCTACTACTTGTAGAATCCAGGGCTCCCGTAGGTTCATCTGCCAGAATAATACCCGGATTATTCACCAGGGCTCTGGCAATTGAAACACGCTGCCTTTGGCCTCCCGACAATTCTGTTGGCTTATGGTGCATACGATCTCCCAGACCGACTTTCTCCAAAGATTCGATAGCTAATTTTTGTCTTAATGATTTCTCTACATCTGCATACATTAATGGCAATTCAACATTCTGTATTGCACTTAGTCTTGGCAGCAGGTTAAATGATTGAAAAATGAAACCTATATTCTTGTTTCGAATTATCGACAATTCATCATCATCCAATTTAGTTATGTCTACTGAATTGAAAAGATATTTTCCTTCGGAGGGTGTATCCAGGCAACCCAGAATATTCATCAGGGTCGACTTGCCGGATCCCGATGGGCCCATTATAGCGACAAACTCATTATCACCTATCTGTAGATTAATATCGTGAAGGGCATTAACTTCAAAATGACCCATTAGATAATCCTTTTTTAAACCACTAATGTTTATAAGCATAATCTATAATATTTAATGTGTTACTCATGACGAATTGACTCAATTGGTTTTAGATCAGCTGCTCTCTTTGCAGGCAGGTACCCGAATGTGATCCCAACAATTACTGAAAAGGTGAAGGCTATCAGGATGGAATACAATGTTAA
>CAYXQX010000363.1:0-4710 GCA_964467485.1 uncultured Porphyromonadaceae bacterium
GGCGTACGCCAGCAGAGTTACAGTCTGCCCCAGTTGGCCACTTTGGTATCTCCCCATCAGTTTTTTTACTAAGAGCCAATGGAGGGATTCGAACCCCCGGCCGGCTGATTACAAATCAGCTGCTCTGACCAACTGAGCTACATTGGCGACTTTTAGTAACTTCAAGACATTCAAGAACTCGTCAAATTTCTAAATTTGGTGTGCAAAGTTAGAATAATTTCTTTAACAACACAAATACATCTGACGAGTTTTTTTCTTACCTATCGTTTTTTTTGCCTTTTTTCTTGATTAATTGCCGACGCAAAGCCTCAATACTTTGATCTGTGGCTTCTTCGAAGGATTTACACTGCTTTTTTGCGAATAATTCGTTCTTGGAAACATTCAAACGAATTTCTGCCACCTTATTTTCAGCATTCTGATTCTTATCAAGACGCAAAAATACCTCTGCCCCAATGATCTGGTCGTCAAATTGGTTGAGTTTGTCCAATTTAGATTCAACAAATTCTATCAACTTCTGATCAGCATCAAATCTCACAGAATGAATTTTCATATTCATATTATTTCCTCCATATTAAATGAAATAACTAGGCTCTGGGATGAGCCTGTTGAAAAACCCGTTTTAATTTATCAAAGCTTGTATGTGTGTATACCTGGGTGGCCGAAAGATTAGCATGTCCAAGTAGTTCTTTAATTGCATTCAAATCGGCGCCCCTGTTTAATAGGTGTGTAGCAAAACTATGACGAAGGATATGCGGACTCTTTTTGCTCACCGTTGTCACATAACTAAGATACATATTAACCAGTCGATAAACAAATTTTGGGTAAACCGATTTGCCTGCATCCGTAAGAATCAGATATCCTTTATTATACTCCCCAAATTCACCCAATTTCATCGACTCGTACTCAATGAAAACATCATGCATTTCCTTGGGAAAAGGAATAATTCTATCCTTTCCACCTTTCCCCGTAACCTTAATTAAACCCCCAGATAGATCAAAGTCCTCCACTTTCAGATTAATCAATTCACTTAGCCTGATTCCTGTCCCGTAAAACAACTCTAATACAAGTCGATCCCTGCATCCCCGAAAACCAACAGGAAACTCAATATCCTCAAAAAGAATGCGCATCGCCTCCTCATCAACAAATACAGGCAATCGCTTTTCTAACTTTGGCAACACAAGACCATCAACAGGATTTTCACTACACAAACCATTTTGCAGGCAATACCTGAAGAACCTTCGAAGTGAAGAAATTTTACGGTGAGTGGATCTGGCAGAAATGCCACTTTCCAGAAGACTTACAACCCAGAACCTGATAATACCAGTATCAGATTTATGAATCCCATCTTCAAATCCTTGAAGAGAAAGAAATAAATCAAATTGTTCCAAATCCTTACCATAAGCCAATAAGGTATTTGGGGATAATCGCTTTTCGTATTGGAGATATTGAGTATATCGACTCAGAATTGACATATTACTACAGATTTGCGTTATATAATAACGCAATATCTACTAGAATTGTTTCGAGCCAGGCAATCAAATTCAAATCTTACTCATTCTCAAGACGAGCCTGCATAGCTTGCAGATATTCTGCCTTAAGAATTTGCTGTCTGCGTATTACAGAAGGCTTGTAAAAGGCCTGACGGGCGCGTAATTCTTTAACAGTACCCGTTTTTTCAAACTTACGCTTGAATTTTTTTAGAGCTCTCTCAATGTTTTCGCCTTCTTTAACCGGAATAATAATCATCGATTGATATTTTTTTAAATTAAATAATTCCTAATTGGAGTGCAAAGATAAAAACTTTATCTTATTTCTCAAAAACCATAAGTTTCATTCTTCATAAAACTTACTTCAGGTATGGCAATAATTTATTTTTTAGATCTACAGGTAATATAGAATCAGTCCACAGGATAGCAGGTGATGACATTGGCCCATGATTATCCCTATACCCAACCAATTTCTTTACTGCCTCATAATCCAGATAAGGATGCCTAAGTAAATCTTTAAAACCACATGTATTAATATCCAACTTTTCTAATTCAGATTCATTAACGCTAATTCTTGACCGAAATCCATTATACCTGATCGTATCCATTCCATATATCTCCAAAGGCTGGGTGCATTCCCGAAACCCGCCAAGAAGATTCCTGTATTTTATTATCCTACCGGCGAAAACAGGACCTATACCATAGAGATCCAACAACTTAACACTATCCGAAGTATTTATTTCAATAATTTTATCTTGTGGCTCCTTCTTGTGAATATCTTCCGATTCTGCTTTCTGAACTACAATAGGAATTTTCCCGGGAAGTAGAAATGATGACTGCGCTTCAATGTGCTCAAATTGTGAACCATCAGAATTAGGCTCTTGCTTAACAAGGTAATTCAAACCATGTACCAGAAGTAAAACAGAGCATAGCAGAAATATACTTCTTTGCTCACTTCTGGTAAAACGGTAAAGATTTAATATCCTTCGAATCATATAACAGTTTATCCATTATCTATATAATATATATATGCTATTAAAAGCAGATAATGGAAAAACTCAGGCCGGTTTCTTTAAAAAAACTATGCGAATTTCAGCAATCCAACGATATTAAGGAAGACTAATGCTATTCCAATGGGAGCAACAAACTTAATCAGGAACATTGCTACAGGCAGCATTTTAGCTTTCAAGGTGCCATTATTTGTTAATTCATCTGCAACCCTTTTCTTGCCCATGAAGAATCCGACAAATAAAACAATAAATAGTCCGCCTATTGGTAATAGAAGATCAGCACTTGTATACTCAAGCAAGCCCCAGATTGTTTTCCCAAAGATTGTAAAGTCAGACAAAGGCCCCTGATTAGATAATGTGCAAAGAGATCCCAATGCAAGAATAATTACAGATGAAATTACAGTTGCTTTTTTTCTTGAAATTTTGAACTCCTCTGAGAAGTATGAAACTATAACTTCAAGAAGGGAAATAGTTGATGTTAAAGCTGCAACAGCCAGCAAAACAAAGAACATTAGAGAAAAGAAATACCCACCAACCATTTGTTGGAAAATATTTGGGATGGTAACAAATACCAATCCTTCTCCTTGAGAGGGATTAATCCCAAAAGCAAATACAGCTGGAAAAATTGCAACTCCAGCCATTATAGCGATAAGTGTATCAGCTATGGAAACCTGCACAGCAGTTACTCCAAGATTGTTCTTTTTATTAATATAGGAACCATATGTGATAATTGTTCCCATACCCAAACTAAGAGAGAAGAATGCTTGTCCCAACGCACTAAGTATTACTGATCCGGTAATCTTACTAAAATCAGGTTTAAAAAGAAACTTTAAACCTTCACCGGCTCCTTCAAGCGTTACTGATCTGATAATAAGGATAATAATCAAAACTACTAATACAGGCATGAGAATCTTGGTATACTTTTCAATACCTTTCTTCACGCCGGCAATAACTACAGAAGCAGTTAAAACAACAAATATGGTCTGCCACATTAAAGGTCTGGCTGGATTTGCCAGAAAGTCATCGAACATACTACCAAGCTGATCCGGAGTTTTGCCTGCAAAACCATTTTTAACTGATTGGAAAATATACTCCAAAGTCCAGCCGGCAACTGAACCATAAAAGGCAAAAATCATGAAAGCTGCACCAACACCGATCACACCAACCAGATACCATGGACGCTTTGGGGAAATTGCCTTGAAGCTCCCGATCGGGTTTCTTTGGCCATTACGTCCAATCGCAAACTCTGATATCATTACAGGAATACCTATCATAAAAACAAAAATCAAATAGAATACCAGAAAAGCCCCTCCCCCATTATTGCCTACTTCATATGGGAATTTCCAAATATTGCCAAGTCCAACAGCAGAGCCTGCAGCTGCCGCTATTACGCCGAACTTACTACCAAAATTCTCTCTCTTAGGAAGCATTCCGCCTGCCATAACTAATTGTTTTTATAATTATTAGATTGCTTATTAGTCGACATAAATTTTTAAAAGCTTCAAATCTAATAAAACTTTAACAAGCCCTTGCATATTATGCAAGGGCTTGCTAAAAAGTTAAGAAATATTATGTTTTCTTAAAAGCGATCTATACAATTAAGATCATTGAAAGCTTCCATCAACCTTAATACCATGGTTTTTTCAGATTCGCGCAGCCAAACTCTTGGGTCGTACTTTTTCTTATTAGGTTTATCATCACCTTCAGGATTACCAATCTGTCCTTGAAGATATGCACTGTTTGCTTCATAATAATCTCTGACCCCTTTCCAAGTTGCCCACTGAGTATCAGTATCAATATTCATTTTTATCACACCATAAGAAATAGCCTCTCTAATCTCTTCTTTTGATGATCCTGATCCACCATGAAATACAAAATAGACAGGTTTCTCCTTAGTTGAGAGTTTCTCCTGGATATATTCCTGTGAGTTCTTAAGGATTTTAGGCTGCAACACAACATTACCAGGTTTGTAAACACCATGAACATTACCAAAAGCAGCAGCAATAGTAAATTTATCACTGATTTTCATTAACTCAGTATATGCATATGCCACATCTTCTGGCTGCGAATAAAGAACTGAATTGTCAATTTGAGAATTATCTACTCCATCCTCCTCACCACCTGTTACTCCTAATTCAATCTCAAGTGTCATTTCAATCTTGCTCATTCTCTCCAGATACTTCTTACATATCTCCAGATTCTCCTCAATAGGC
>CAYXQX010000364.1:0-4702 GCA_964467485.1 uncultured Porphyromonadaceae bacterium
AAGGCTCGCTGCTTGGTTCGGGCTCATAATTGGGGTCAAAGCTCTCAGACACAACTATATCAATTACAGCACTTCCCAGTTTCATTTTCCCATCTTCCTCTTTTATCCAGCTATGTTCTTGCGTAACTTCATTTGCCTCAGTTTTTTTCTGTTTGGCATCATGTTTATAAAAGATGCCGGGTCGGCCATTAATGCTGTGTGTGCCTGTAAGAACTACCCAGTGGCCACTACCGTTTGGGTAGGTAAATCCTACCTCCACATCTTCTTTGTCTTTTAGCTCTCCCATCATCCATTCTTTGGTAGGATATGAAGTTTTTGTTGCATCGTGGCATGTGGCAGAGCTATTTCCAGATGTGCTTTTCCTGTCGCCCTGGTATCCATTATCCTGATATTTTACTTTGATCGGCAGGTTATAGGCCTCAATAATATCCAGTTTGCCCCTTATAAAATCGCCATCTCCTACACCATTCCCCTTTTGTTCCATCAGTGTAGCCAACTCCTTAAATCCTTCGTGCCACGCAGGTGGCCAATTTATATCATTCTGATGTTTTTTCATTAGCCATTTCAGGCTGTTGGTGGCTGCTGCCGGGCCGCAACCATTTTTCTCCAGTGCATACTTGGAACTATCGAGATCACCATTAACCATTTCACAACCTACGTAATATTTATTGGTGATTTCAAAAGGAAGAGCCCAGTCGGGAGTGAAATAGGTCCAAAGTGTATCGGGAACAAGAATATCTTCTATTATTCGCCCAATGGCATCTATGATACTATACTGAATAGGTGCATCCAGATATGAATATTCAGGAGCAACAGGCATTATGGTGTCGGGCTCATAAGACAAGGTGTAGGAATATTGTAAAAGCTCTATTGGCTGACCATGGGTGAAACCCAGAAGGCCCAGGTCAAATCTTGCAGATATTGGTTGTATTGAATCATGCCAATAAGTTTCTGGCAAAGGAATGTTCTGTATCACCCATGCAGGCTCACTTGCATCGTCAACTCTCGCTAAAAGGCTGAAAAAGAGCAGAGTGTCAATGGGATGGTAATCAAAGGATGCTCTTGCTGAATAGGGAAGCAGCATTGGATCCATATGAGTGAATTCCAATATGGAGAAATCTATTGGCATCATTGCGGTGGGCATTGCCTGAAATTGCCTTATTTCCAGGATATAAGGCTCTGCCTCACCTCCCGGGGTCTCAAATGTTATTCGGGCTGTTCGTCGTGCTGCAAAATTTTCAGAATACTCAACAAGAAGATCAGTAGTCCCATTTCCATTGGCTGGATCGATTGACAGCCAATCACTGTCAGTTGTAGCAATCCATTCGGCTGCCTCTCCTTCGAATATAAGTTGTAATTCGGAAACGCTGGGATTTGTGTCCAGATCAAGACGAGGAGGATTGGTAATCATTATGGTTTGGGCAAACAGCAGCTGCCCGCAAGCCAAAAATGATAATATCAGGAAAGCATTTTTAAGTTTCATAATAAATGATTGTTAGGTTACCCTCTAAGGTACAAAAAAAGAATCTAACCAACTTTCTGGCTAACTGATTAATTGGCAGGAAGCTCCTTTTTACAAAGCATCAGGTTTTTTTGATTTTATTGAGGAAAGAAATATGGAAAAAGGGGCTTTACAAACTCTTCACCCGTTGTGCTAAGTCGGTAGGGTTTTCCAAAAACTCCACATTACTCATGTTTAGAATGGATTCAGCAGGAACAGGATTACCTGCAATAAGTAGTGTTGATTCGCTTAAATTTTCAGATAGATCTTTAAGATATTTAAGGATTTCTTTTTCTTCTATCTGGGAAGTGAAGTGAGTGAAGAGATAGTCGGGTTTTGCAACATGGCAGGTTTTGATAATATCAGTCCTTGGCATATTTTGTCCAAGATAAATCACTTTATGACCAGCCTTACGAATAATATAATTGGACAGTAAAAGTCCTAATTCATGCCATTCGTTTTGTGATAGAAAAAGGAGGAATGTTTTTCCTTTTGGAGACACATTATCAAGTGATTCTATGGCAAGGAATAATTTCTGAACAATGATACTGGTCACAAAATGCTCCTGGGCCGGATTGATTGAGCTTGTTTGCCATAATATCCCAACTTTATTAAAAAACGGATAAATGACTTTATAGGCAGTCTCTTCAAACCCTAAATTAAAAATAACCTTATTAAGTTTTTTTTCGAAGGAAGTTTGGTTGAAATCGATCATGTCAACAGTCAGACTGTCGATGATTGAATCAAAATCATTGCTTGAGATTAATGATATAACCTTTTCCTTGAGATCTTCATCAGAGAGCAGAGCTAAATGGGAAATTTTCAATCCATACTTCTGAAGCACAGAAATGTTAAGCAGCTTTTTTAAATCGTCATCAGAATACCGACGGATATTTGTTTCAGTTCTATCGGGAGTGAATATCTTATATCTTCTTTCCCATGCCCTAAGGGTATGTGATTTTATACCTGAGATATTCTCCAGGTCTTTTATCGAGTAGATTTGTTCATCTATTGGCATAAAATATTGAACATATAAGATTATGAATTGTTTAGTTTTCCTGCAAAAATATTTATTTTCCTTTCCTGGTAGCCAATTTGAGTACTAGAAATCCTGCCAGTCCGGAAATAGCTGACCCAATTAAAATGCCCACAATGGAAGAATCTATCATGAATTGACTCTCCGGATAGGCCAGGTTTGCAATGAATATTGCCATTGTGAATCCTACTCCGGCAAGTAAGGCCATACCAAGCATATGCATACTGGTGACATTCGCCGGTAGTTCTGCAATCTTTAGTTTTATACTGATGAAGGCCATTGATCCAACTCCAATGAAATTACCAAAAACAAGAGCGGCAGCAATTGTGAATATCAGGCTTGTATCGAGTTGGGCTGAGCCACCAAAGCTTACACCGGCATTTGCAAGAGCAAAAACAGGCATAATCAGATAGGCTACCCAAGGTGATAGCTTGTGTTCCAGGTGCTGTAATGGAGATTGTACCTTGCTGGTACAGCTTTCCAGAGCACTCAGCAAATTTAATTGTTCATTAGAAAGCACCGGTTCTTTTGTCTTGCCCTGACCAAAGTTCCTGACGAGCTCAGGTATTTTTTTTATAAAGGTATCGTTTTCTATTTTCTGACGGATTGGTATGGTAAAAGCCATTAATACACCGGCAACTGTTGGATGGATACCTGATTTCAGAAATAATAGCCACACAATAACACCTCCGATGCCAAAAACATATTTTGAATAAATTCTTTTGCTTGACAGGATTAAAAGAAAGACTACAATTGTCAGGGCGATACCAAGCAAAATCCACTTTATACCGGTACTGTAGAAAATAGCAATTACCATCACAGCCCCAAGGTCATCTATTATGGCATAGGCGGTTAGGAATACTTTAAGTCCGATAGGCACTTTTTTGCCAATCAGTTTTAATATTGCCAGTGAGAAAGCGATGTCGGTAGCAACGGGTATACCCCAACCATGTGATGACTCAGGGCTTTTATTAAGAACAATGAAAAAGGCAATAGGCACCAACATACCGCCGAGGGCACCAAAAAGCGGGAAGGCAGCTTTCTTTATTGTATTAATTTCTCCAATAATAAGTTCCCTTTTAATTTCCAGACCAATAAGAAAGAAAAAGATCGCCATCAATCCGTCGTTTACCCAAATCTTAAGTGGTTTCTCCAGACTAAATGCTTCGGAACTTATCCCGATTTTATAGTCCCAAAGGTTGTGGTATAGGTCGCTTAATGGTGAGTTGGCCCAAACTAAAGCGAGTATAGTCGCAAAGAAAAGAAGTATGCCACTGAAGCTTTCTATTTTAACGAATTTCTGAAACGGGGAAAGGAAGTTATCTTTTAACATCTAAGTTGATCTTATTGGTATGCTATTGTCTAAATATTCAATACAAACAAGCTTGTCTATTGTTTTATGGGATAAGTTACACAATCTTAAAAATAATAAAATTACTCTACAAATTTATCAATTGAAATTTTCGATTAGTTTTTTCAGTTTGTCAACAATTTTAGGATTTTCTTTGGCGAGTTTTTCCGTAGCTTTTTAGTTCCATTTTACCTGGTGCAACGCGGTCCCGGATCTCCGCTGCGCTTCGTCCGGGATGACCGTCACCTTGTCGAATATAAATGGCAAATGCTCGTAACTCGTCACTTCTTTGTTGGCGGTGGCTTTATTTGTATCGGTGTTGACTGGTAAATTTTTGGAGGCACCATTTTCAGAATTTTGGCTTGCTGGTCTTTGTTCAATTCTTTAAAAGGTTTTCCGAAAATTTCATTAGAGTGAGTTTCATGCATGGTGTAAATGGCTGTGCTCACTTCATCGAGTAAGGCTTTGTAGTCTTTATCATTTGCATCCATATCTTTTAGCATGACGATTTTAACATCAGGAGATAGATTTTTTAAAAATCTTTCCTCACTATGTTCATTGTATTTTTTTATAATCTTTTTGACCCATTGGTCTTTTGGAGTATGCATGCCTTCAATTGCCACAAAAGAAGCTTTGTTCATAAGAATCATAACAGCTTCATTTTGTGTCTTAATTCTAAATTTCTCAGGAAGCGTAATTATCTCAATTTCAACTGAATCTATTCCCTGGGAAACGATTGGGACAGTTTGCATTACAGGCTCTTCAGGGGGGGTGATGTTTGAAAAGCTTAGTGTTAAAAACAGAAAGGACAAGG
>CAYXQX010000365.1:0-4694 GCA_964467485.1 uncultured Porphyromonadaceae bacterium
TTCAGATTCAACTCAAAACAAACAGTCGTCCGAATTGTCAAGGCAGTTTCTCCAGGGGATACTTGCAGGGGAAATACCCGTAAACCTGAGTACTCAAGAGGTAATAAATGAGGTGAATTCCTGGATCAACACTAATAAAACCTTAATTGAGGAGCCTGATGGTTTAACAAGTTTAGTGAATCAGGCTAAAGAATTATTAGATTTTATAATAGCAAAGAAAGATGATATCAGAACCTTCATATTAACTAACAATAAGCCGGGTTCCAGGCAAGTAAATGAATATTCAGTAATAAATGATTTTGAATATGATGGACAAGGGCTTCTGCTTATCAGGAAGCTCCCGGATCAGGAACAATATATTGCTTTTGTCCCGGGAATCAGGGCCCTCAAAGAAAGAGGCATTCTTGCGTTGGAAAAGGTCCAAACAGAGTTTACTTATGGGGCTGAAACAGTTAATAGTTCTTTAAATACCTTACCTGCCGAAACTCAATTCCGAAAAGTTACATCATTGTCGTCCTATACTCCGGATGAATATATTGTTGTTAGCTTAAAAAATGAAAACCTGATAAGTGAGATTGTTGCCCGAAGAAGCTGGATGTACGGGATTACCCTGATATTGCTAATCGGAGGCCTTCTTCTGGGGGTCCTTTTAATACTCCGCGATATAAAAAGGGAAAAAATGATATCTAATTTAAGATCTGATTTTATATCAAATGTTACTCATGAACTTAAAACTCCCCTGACTTCAGTTCAAATGTTTGCAGAATCCATCCTGATGGATAGGGTTGAAAAAAAATCAGAACAAAAGGAATTTCTTAAAATAATCATTAGTGAAACGCAAAGACTGAAGCGTCTGATTAACACAATATTGTCATTTTCTAAAACAGAGAAAGGTAAGATGGAACTGCACTTCAGTGAGATATCCCTTTCAGAATTAGTAATATCGTCAATCCGTGAGCTGGATTACTGGATTGAGGAAAGAAAATTCAAAGTTTCAACAAAAATCCAAAGCGGGATCCTGATTTCAGCCGATCCTGATGCTTTAAAACAAGCCCTGCTAAACGTTTTAAGTAATTCAATTAAATTTTCAAATGATACCAGAGAGTTGGATATAAGGCTCTGGACACGAGACTCCTATATTTACTTAGAAATCAGTGATAAAGGAATTGGCATCCCGGAGGACAAGATCGAAAGAATCTTTGAAAAGTACTACCGCATCGATTCTCCAAAAGTGATCGACAGTAGCGGAACAGGCATTGGACTAACAGTCACAAAAAATATTATAGAAGCACACGATGGTAAAATCCGGGTTGAAAGTAAATATGGCCGGGGAACAAAGTTTACAATACAACTAAATCAAGATCCAGAAACAGGAAAATTAAAAAAATGAAATGCAAAAATCAATCCTGATCATTGAAGATGATCAAAGCATTTTACGCGGATTAAAGCATAATCTGGCATTTGAAGGATACAAGGTTCTGACTGCCAATGAAGGCAAGGAAGGAATGAATCTTGCCCTAAATAACCGTATCGATATGCTTTTACTCGACATAATGCTGCCAGGAATAAATGGGTATGAGATCTGCCGAATGGTTAAAAAGGAAAAACCCGAACTGCCGATAATCATGATTACTGCACGGGGCACCGAAATCGATAAGGTTACAGGATTGGATGTTGGCGCTGATGATTACCTGACAAAACCTTTCGGAATTGCTGAATTGCTGGCAAGGATACGTGCATTATTCCGACGAACTTCGGATACCACCAAGGTTTCTGACACCTATTCATTTGGGCATGTTCACCTCGACTTTAAAAAATATAAAGTCCATAGGAATAATATAGAAGTTAAGCTTACTACAAAAGAATTCGCGATTATTAAATATTTGATACAACGTGAAGGAGAAGTGGTTCATCGTCATGATCTTTTGGATGAGGTCTGGGGTTTTGAGGTTACTCCAACTACCAGGACGGTTGACAATTATATATTTGAACTCAGGAAAAAGCTGGAATCGAATCCTTCCAAGCCAGCGTACATTTTAAGTATTCGCGGCATCGGTTATAAATTCGAACCTGATCCTGACAAAACTGTGACATAACTTTAACATTAGGAAAAAATAGTCATGACAAAGGCATGTGCCCGCGAGGCTAATTTTGATTTCAGTAATAAATACGGAGGTTAAAATGAAAACTAAAACAACATTATTGATTATTTCATTCCTGTTAATTTCAGGATTTCTGACCAGTTCCTTTTCTCAGGGGGCTGAAGAACTTTTTCAGAAAGGGATTCAATTAGAAGAAGGAGATGGTAACCTGCCTGAAGCCATTAAAGTTTATAGGCTGACAGTGGCCGATAAAAACGCCGACCGCACAATTCGCGCTAATGCACTGTATCACATTGGGCTATGTTATGAAAAACTTGGGAAAGGCGAAGCCCAGAAAGCCTATCAACAATTAGTTTCAGACTTTGCTGACCAAGGGAATGTTGTTGCTCTGGCAAGGGAAAGGCTGAAGAGTCTAATACAAATTGCAGAGAAAGTTTCGAATGCTCCTTTGGTGCCAAAATTCACCAAGGTTAAAATACCAACCAAACTCTCGTCGTCAGTAAATCTTTCACCTGATGGAAAAGATCTCGCCTTGGTTTCAGATAAAAAACTTTGGAAAATGCCTGTGTCTGGGAATCTTGGATCCGAATTTTCGGGTATTCCTGTTCAAATAAATACTGAAGGAATAGATGTTTCAAATATAGGACTCTCTTGGTCTGGTAACGGCAAATGGATTGCCTTCAATGAAAACATTATAGAGGACATAAAGGATAAGGGTATATACATTGTATCTTCCGCAGGGGGTAAACCAAATAAGATAGTTGAAACTAATCGGGGTAATAGAATAATAAATTACATAATAAGTCTTTCGCCCGACGGGGAAAAGTTAGCTTTTTCGTCGATTGAGGACAAAAAACAATACGTTCATAGTATATCTGCTGACGGAAGTAATCTTAGGCAATTAACTGATATGGAAGCTCGGGAACCGGTTTATTCTCCCAACGAAAAAATGATTGCCTTTGTTGAAGACAAAAATACAGGTACAGGCTCTGGTGATTTGGGGTTATGGGTTGTTCCTACCCATAACGGAACTCCTCGCCTTGTTGCTAATGCCGAAAAGGCATGTAGTCCTGTTTGGTCACCAGACAGTAAAAAACTTGCATTTTTTGAGTATAATAATGGTAAACAAATCAACATTGTTCATGATTTCAGTGATGGCGCATCACCAGGGAAAGTAACTAGTATTGATGTCCCTGAGGGAATTGAAGAAGTCCTGCAACTTGCGGGTTGGACTCCGGATAATAAAATTGGAGCGTTATTAAGGACAAAAGTGGAATTCGGATTATACACTATGCCAGCTAAAGGAGGTCAACCTGCTATTGTTTTAAGTGAGGGAAATTCTGTGCAGCCCCGTTGGTCACCTGATAGTAAAAAAATATACTACATTAACGATAATGATGTTACATCGCCGACAAGTAAGACTCTTGGTGTTGTTTCAGCAGAAGGAGGTAAAGGGAAATTACTTCCTATAAGCAAAGATGTGTTATTAAATTTTCCTTATCAGTATCAGGCAGGCAATCGGATTTCGCCTGATGGTAAACTGATTATTTCAGCAGCATCATCTTCAAAAGAATTGGTTTCAAATAAGCCTCCAAGCACCCAAATCTGGAAAATTCCTATCGATGGAGGAAAACCAATTCAGATTACAAATCCAAATCCTTCCTATGGAGATTTTGCTCCTAGTTGGTCTCCTGATGGAAACCAGATAGCATTTTTACGACTCCCATTAAATGATTTTTTTGGCAAGGGAGAAGATAGTTGTGCCATTTATATGTTAAATATTGATGATAGAATACCAAAACTATTGTTAAAGGAAAAACTTGTTTTATCGCCGGTTTGGTCTCCGGATGGGAAAATGATTGCCTATCTCTCTAGTCAAGATGATGATGTATCTTCAATTAGTGTTGTAAATGTCATCAACGGTGAATCACACATGATATCTGAAATTCCAAGTACTTCTGTTCATACTGATTTGGCATGGTCACCAGATAGTAAACGTATTGCTTTTCTTGATAATAAGAGTAAAGTAGTTAAGGTTGTGTCATTATCTGAGGGTAGCATTGAGGATGTTAAAACGAATCTGGTTGATGTTAAGATATATCATCTTGACTGGTCACCGGATGGTGAACGATTTGTTTTTGGTGGTGTGAAAGAAGGTGATTTTGAGTTCTGGTTCCTGGAGGATTTCCTGCCGTTTGAAAAACTGGGGCAAAAAGAGGAATCAAAAAACTTATTGATTAGAAAAGCATTGGCCAATACTAAGATTGAGCCGCTCGGAACGGTCTCTCCTGATGGCCGATATATTTCATTTGTAGATTGGTGGACTAATAGTAATCTTAGTATTATTGATCTTAAAACAAAAGAAAGAAAATGTATAAGCGATTTTAAAAACGAAGGTGAACAGGCCTATTATTCCAGTTGGTCACCCGATGGAAAACGGTTAGCTTTCTTTTGGTGGGAGATGGGAGATAAGGACTTCTATAATATTAGTGTTATTGATGTGACGGGAAATAATTCAAAGAAACTTTTTACATCAGATACAGTAAATTGGATTGAACTTGGAAATTGGTCTGCTGATGGAAAGTATATTCT
>CAYXQX010000366.1:0-4693 GCA_964467485.1 uncultured Porphyromonadaceae bacterium
GATGGGAAAAAGAATCCTGATGGAACAGAAATCCCATCATGGCTGCCAACTCCTTTTGCTAAACTCCCAACAAAGGGATATATCGGCCTCCAGGGCATGCATGGGGAGGCTAATATTTTCTTCCGTAATTTGAAGATTGCCGGTCTGTAATAGCATCATTCATTTTGCTGTATAAACCTCTCTAAACCGGAATTATGAAAAATCTATTCAAGTTAGTTTCAGTTATCCTGATTTTATGCCTTGTTGCCTACTCATGTTCTACTACTGACAGCTCTGTGGTTGATGTTGATCTTACCAGGGAAGGCGGTGGAAGAGTTCTGCATGTTAATGAGCTGATGACTGATGTTAAGCTGGTGAAACTGGAGACTGGAGAAGGACATTTAATAGGCGGCTATTATCAGCTCTTTGTAGGAGAAAAGTATATTCTTACCCTGATGGATAAATCTATTTTGCAATTTGATATCAATGGAAAATTTATCAGGAGTTTAGGCCGACAGGGTAAGGGGCCCGGGGAATTCACCGGAGTAGGGGACTACGGAGTAAGCCCGGATGAATCAAAGCTGTACATTTATCATTGGGGAAAACAAGACTATCTTCTAGGTTTTGACCTGAACACAGGGGAGATACTACCATTGTTTAAACTTCCGTACAAAGATATTGGCGAGTTCTTTCTGGCAAATGACCATATACTGTTTCATAGTCGTGAGAGCTCTACAAGAGAAATATACACTGCCACTTATGAGGGAGAACTTATTGACTCTCTGGTAAACAATTATCAGGTATTCTACGGCAGTTATGCTGGCAGGGGCCATTATATGAAAGCATTAGACAAGGAGTTGTATTACTTTCAAAGAGAAACAGATACACTTTTCATCCTTGAAGGAGTAGAAAAGATTCCTGCTTATAATTTTAAGGTCAATAAACGCTATGATTTTGAAAGTGAATTGGGTGGTAATCTGCTTATGATACAATACCAGACAGACAATAAAATGTATCTGACTGTGTCAAAGATGAATGTTGAACGGAAGCAAAACTCTGTTATCAATAGAATAGAGAGGAGAAGTTTTTACCTTTTTAATCCAAAAGACAATACTGTTGAAAATATTTCAGGATTCTATCATGATTATTTTGATTTGGAGCTTGATGTTATTTCCATTAGTAACAATGGCAGCAATGCTTACATGAAATACTCCGCAGTTGATTTTAAGGAATTACTTACGGAAGCTTCGGAAAACAAGAAGCTTGACAAAGCGAAAGCCGCGGAATTGAAGCTTATTGACTCCCAGATGAATGAAAACGATAACCCTGTGTTGCTTATTGGAAGGGTTGCGAAATAGATATGATCTGCCTCCTTGATATGTTAAATAAAGATTTGTATACCAAGCCGAATA
This sequence comes from uncultured Porphyromonadaceae bacterium, assembly GCA_964467485.1. Lineage (GTDB taxonomy): Bacteria > Bacteroidota > Bacteroidia > Bacteroidales > UBA12481 > JAUVKA01. The sequence goes on from CAYXQX010000366.1 coordinate 1,392, forward strand.
CAGAAATCTCAGAATTATGTCAAAAAAAATAATTGCAATATGCCTAATTATTATGGGAAGTGTCCTTTTAGGTTTTAGCATCTGGGGAATTATAATATATCCTCGTATATCTGATGAATTTAAGGAATTTGACATATACCATAATTATCTTTTCATAAGAGTAATATTTTCTTTTATTGGGCTAGCTATCGCCATAGGTGGGTTTTTATTATTCAAAAAAGAAGCTAGAGATTCTAAATTATCAGACAATTTTGAATTCTAATGGGATGTACATTATCCATATTGGTGTTGAAGAGGGGACGGTAGTTTTGAAGGAACATACAGTTTAATTATAAGGCATAGAATATGAACGATAAAACAAAAAAAGAGTTGAGATTTTTAAAAGTATATTCCGGAATATTAACGATTGCTTTGCTGGCTACCATTTTTTACGTCGTGAAGCAATCTGATAATAGCTTTAAAGAAATCAATGTTGAGAGGATAAATGTTGTTGAAGATAATGGTGACCTTAAATTGGTTATCAGCAATAGTCAAAGACAACATTCCGGTGTAATAAATGGAAATCCTTTGCCACAAAGGGAAAGGTCGGCGGGTTTAATATTTTTCAACTCTGTAGGAGATGAATGTGGTGGTCTGGTTTATGATGGAAATGATCAGGAGGCAGGATTAGTCCTTTCGGTAGATAAATACCGGGATGATCAGGTGATGCAATTACGATATGTAGAGAACACTGAAGAGGATACCAGAACCTATGGAGTGCAATTTTGGGACTATGCAAAAGAAAATGGTTTCGATGCACGCATTCAAGCTTTTGAAGCTTTGCAAAAACTGGAAGATCAGGAGAAACAGGCAGCCTATCTGAAAATGATGGAAGATGGTTTGCTGCCGTCAGACAGGATGTTTGTTGGCAAGAAGATGAATCAGGATGTTGGCTTATTCATTAACGACAACAAAGGAAGGCCGAGAATTAAAATATACATCGATAATGACAATAATCCCAAAATTGAACTTCTGGATGAGGAGGGGGAAATTGCAGGAAGAACTAGTCCAAAGTGATTACAGACGAAAACGATAAAAAAAACCGGCCTTTTATAAGACCGGTTTGAAATTATACATTGAAGAAAATTATTATTATTTTCCGTGTTCTCCCGTTTCTCTTTCACTATGTTCTTTCTTCACCTTCTTTAACTTTTTTGAATGTTCCCCACCTTCTTCATCATGACCTTTTTCGCCATGCTCGCCACCTTCATCATGACCATGCTCGTTTGAACCTACCTCAGCATGACAATTCCATTTTTCAAACTTCTGTCCTTTGGCATCCAGTTTTACTTTAGTTTTTTCACCAGCTTTTAAATTACCGGGTTTTGTTGGTCCTAATTCCACACCATTTGAAAGATGTACTTCAACCCTGGCCTTCTTTGCAACTTTCTTAGATACGTTCTCCATAGTTCCAAGAAAAGCTTGAGTCGCTTTATCATACTTCAAAGTAAGCTGAACGCCACTCCTTACTTGTTTGTAGGTTTGTTCTTTGGTGTACATTGTGCCAGATTCTTCACCTTCTTCTTCGTGTTCCTGAGCATTAGCACAACCAATAAAAGAAGTACTGAAAATGAGTGTTGAAGCGATGATGATTCCAATTAATCTTTTACTTTTCATGATTGATCGTTCATTTATTAAACACTAATTATTTATTTCAAATTGACAGGACAAATATAGGGTAGAATTAGTTTCTAAAAATTACAGAATGCTTACAATTAAATTACAAGCTGATTACAACTATATTACAACAATGTAATTTGATATTAACAGAATTAGTCATATGTTTCGCTCACTAAACAGATTTTAGCATGGAGATTCTTCTTATTGAAGATGAAAAGAAAGTTTCCGCCTTTATAAGAAGGGGATTGGAACAGGAACAATTCACCGTTGAATCAGCCTTCGATGGAGAATCAGGGTTCGAATTGGCAATGAATCATTCTTTCGACTTATTAATTCTCGACCTGATGCTACCAATTATGAATGGTTTTGAGGTATTGGATAAGTTGAGGAAGAATGATATTAAAACTCCTATCCTGATTTTAACTGCCAAGGATGATATTGAGGATCGGATTGCAGGGCTGAATCTGGGTGCGGATGATTATCTGGTCAAGCCTTTTGCATTTGGGGAACTCCTGGCAAGGATTAGAGCTCTGCTTCGACGAACCCAACAAAAGAATAGTTCAAGCGCCAGGATTGGCGATCTTGTAGTAAATATGATTACCCGTGAGGTTCACAGAGGAGATCGCCTGATTGAGCTTACAGCCAGGGAATATTCGCTATTGGAGTTTTTTATTAATAATGTCGACAGAGCATTGAACAGAGTAACAATAGCCGAGCATGTGTGGCACTATAATTTCGATAGCGGCACTAATTTTATTGATGTTTATATAAACCGACTAAGAAAGAAGCTTGACCAGACCGGTGATGATAAATTAATCCATACGGTAAGAGGTTATGGTTACATCCTAAAATCGAAGTAAGTTATGTTTAGTTATTTGAAACTTAAGATAAGTCTCTGGTACACATTTTTATTGATGGTGATAGTGGCGGCTACTTTTTTTGCTGTTTATCAGATAATAGGTATTCAGCTTAAAAATGAAATTAAGGCTGATCTCATTATTAAAAGTAATTCTGTTGAGGAGGCTCTGAGAGATAGCGAACATTCTGAGAGAGAGGGAGGAGAGCATGGGCATGATAGTGAGGAGAGAGAAGAGGCCCGAGAAGATGGTGATCAGGGGAGGGAGTCTGAAGACCAGCATTATTACTACTATGATCTTCAGATATATACAGAGATAGCCAATCAGAATTATGTTCTGTTTATCTACTCCGGCAATGAGCTCCAGTATCTTACTGAAAAGTATGTCGATCTCGGCCTAAAGGTGGAGAAATTTGCGATTGGACATAAAGAGATAGAAGATGTTACTATAAGCGACAGGCCCTTCGTTTTAATGGCTCTAGAAAATCCTGAGTTTACTGTTTACATAGGTTATGAACTTTCAGCATTATCCGATCTGAAAAGGAAATTACTGAACATCTTCTTTATTGTTTTACCATTAGGATTGATTTTGTCTATTGTCTTCGGGTATTTTGTTACCCAAAGCTCTATGAAGATTATTAATCGAATCACCTTAATTACTGATAAAATTACCTCCAGCAATCTTAGTAAAAGGATCGATCAACCAAGAGGAAAAGATGAGATAACAAGGCTTATCTCCACTCTTAACTCAATGATCGACAGACTTGAAAAATCCTTCGCACAGGCT
>CAYXQX010000367.1:0-4692 GCA_964467485.1 uncultured Porphyromonadaceae bacterium
AGAGCCAACTTAGCAAAATCGGAGGTCTGGAATTTGAATGGCCCCAGATTTATGCGCCTGGCTGAATCATTTATATTATCACTGAACTTAAGTGTATAAATCAGCAATACTACTGCTGCAAAAACCAGCAGCTGGGCAAAAATATTATAATATTTATATGGTAGAAGGTGAACAATATAAATTATTCCCCAGCCCACAATAAGAAAAAGAGAATGTCTGAATATATGAGTAGCAACTGAATTCCCTTCCTTATAGGATAAGGAGACCACTGAACTGGAGACAGCCAGAACAGAATACACAGTGAGGATCACAATAAGGATCCATATCACTTTGTCGCCACCAAATAGACTAAGTACTCTTTTCATTACTAATTAATTATTCACTCGGATATCTGTCTCATTTATAACTGTCTCACACACTCTTTAAACTGATGTCCACGATCCTCGTAATTTTCGAATAGATCGAAGCTGGCACACGCCGGTGATAGCAGAACCTGGGTGCCTTTTTTCGACAAGTAATAAGCCATTCTTACGGCCTCGCTCATGTCTTCAGCATCCACAATGGTGTCAATCACATCCTCAAAAGCATCACGTATCTTGCTGTTATCCTTTCCCAGGCAAACAATTGCAGTTACCTTATCCTTAACCATTGGTAACAGCATAGAATAATCATTGCCTTTGTCAACCCCACCTGCAATCCAAACAACTTCATTCTTGACTGTTTCAAGAGCATACCAGGTTGAATTAACATTTGTGGCCTTGGAATCATTAATAAATTCAATACCATGAACCTGAATTACTGGTTCAAGCCGATGTTCTACTCCTTGAAAATCTGCCAGGCTTTCCCTGATGGTCTCTTTGCGAATATCCAAAACACGTGAAGCGATACCGGCAGCCATGGAGTTATACACATTGTGCTTACCCTCCATTGATAGATCAAATAATGACATACTTAAAGTGTTATTATTTATGAATAATATGATTTCTTCTTTCTCCATCCAGGCCCCCTGAGGAAAAGGCCCGGTAAACCCAAAAGGGTACATTTTTATATCTGGATTAATCCTGCTCAATTCTTTCGTAACTACCTCGTCATCGCTACAATAGATAAGTTGATCATCCGGCCTCATATTCCGGAGGATCCTGAACTTGGATTGCATGTATAGGGAAAAATCATTCTGGTATCTGTCCAGATGATCCGGTGTAATATTTAGAATAATGGCTATGTCGGCTCTGAAATCAAACATTCCGTCTAACTGGAAGCTGCTGAGTTCAATAACATAGTAGTCATAATTGTCTTCAGACACCATTCTGGCAAAGCTATGTCCCACATTTCCAGCTAATCCAACACTTAACCCCGCTGCATTAAGTATGTGCCATGTTAGCATCGAAGTAGTTGTTTTACCATTACTTCCTGTTATACATATCTTTACAGCATCAGTAAACCTGCTTGCAAATTCAATTTCTGATATTACAGGTATACCTAAACCGACTAGCTTGCTAACAAGTAATGCATTATCTGGAATACCCGGGCTTTTGACTACCAGATCAGCATTTAATATCAATGCTTCAGAATGACCACCCTCTTCCCAGTCGAGTTTGTTTTCTAATAGCTCTGCTTTATACTCTGGTTTAATATTTCCCTTGTCAGAAACAAAAATCTCATAGCCATTTTTTGCAGCAAGTAATGCTGCTCCAACCCCGCTTTCACCGGCACCTAATATGACTAGTCTGCCCGACATATTTATCTCATTTTTAATGTTACTATTGTCAATACTGCCAGCATAATACCAATGATCCAAAACCTGATAACTATCTTAGGTTCCGGATATCCTTTTTTCTGATAATGATGATGGAGAGGAGCCATCAGGAAAATTCTTCTCCCAACTCCTGTTTTCATTCTGGTATATTTAAACCAGGTCACCTGAAGAACAACCGAAATATTCTCAACAAGGAAAATACCACATAGAATAGGTATCATCAGTTCTTTGCGTATCAATACCGCAAACACAGCTATAATACCTCCCAGGGTCAGGCTTCCTGTATCCCCCATAAATACCTGGGCCGGATAGGAATTAAACCATAGAAATCCCACCGTTGCTCCTATGAAAGCTGCAATAAATACAACCAACTCCCCTGAATCCGGTATATACATGATATTTAGATATTTGGCTATGTCGATATGACCGGAAACATAGGCGAGTATACCAAGAGTTACCCCCATTATTGCTGAACTTCCTGTGGCCAATCCATCTAGCCCATCCGTCATATTGGCTCCGTTACTTACAGCGGTGATGATAAAAATAACTATCAGTACAAATACCAGCCAGGTCCAGGTCTGAGCCCTCTCGCTTATCCATCCTAAAACCCAGGAATAATCAAATTCATTATTTTTAACAAAAGGAATAGTTGTAGTCGTTTCCATCCTTTCATTGTATTCGATAGTATCATTATTGTCTACTATGACTTCATCAGCAGACTGTATAACTGCACTGCCATCAGTAATCGTCTTTTTCTCACCAATCACAACATCAGGATGAAAAAACATCACCAGTCCTACTATCAATGCAAGAAATACCTGACCAAAAACTTTAAATTTTCCAGCCAAACCAGCTTTATTCTTTTTGAATACTTTTATATAATCATCGGCGAAACCTATTAAACCCAACCACACTGTAGTTATAAGCATCAGGATAACATAAATATTATTCAGTCGGGCAAACAATAAGGCTGGAATAAGTATGGAAATCAGGATAATTATTCCTCCCATTGTTGGAGTGCCTTCCTTTTCCATTTGTCCGTTTAATCCAAGATCTCTAACCAACTCCCCTACCTGTTTTCTCCTGAGCAAGCTGATCATTTTTTTTCCAAAGAGGGTTGAAATGATAAGAGCAGTAATAATTGACATTGCGGAGCGGACCGAGATATACTGAAACACCCCGGCTCCGGGGAAATCTAAATCTATGAACCAGTCGAATAAATAGTTTAACATAACGACTCCTTATTTCATTTTTTGGCTGATATTATTTTCAACAATTCTTCTCTGTCATCAAAATGTTGTCGTTTACCCTTTATTTCCTGATAATCTTCATGTCCTTTTCCTGCCACCAGCAAAAAATCTCCCGGTCTGGACAGTGCAAAAGCCAGCTTGATTGCCTCATGCCTGTTCGTCAGGGAAAAAACCTGTGATTCCATGTCTGCAGGCACGCCGGCCTTCATATCCTCAATAATAAGATCAGGATCTTCAGATCTTGGATTATCCGATGTAAGAACCACGATATCGCTTTTCCCGCATGCAATTGCTGCCATCTCTGGCCGCTTCCCCTTATCCCTATCTCCACCAGCACCTATCACAGTGATTATCTTCTGATCAGGCATGCACATTTCCCGTATAGTCTCCAAAACATTATCCAAGGCATCCGGTGTGTGAGCATAATCAACGATTCCGCTTATGTTATCACCCAGGTCAACTTTTTCAAATCGTCCCTGGACCTGATGCATCTTACTTATCCCAACCAGAACCTCCTCCTTAATCCAACCTAATTCAATAGATACACCATAAACTGCTGTTAGGTTTGAAGCATTGAATCTGCCAATAAAAGGCACCCATAGCTCTTTCCCATTTATTTGAAGCAGCATCCCCTGGTTTATCTGTTCAATAAGTTTACCCTGATAATCGGATACAGTACTTGTTGAATATTTGAGAGGCCTGGCAAGTGTATTTTGCAGCATGACACTTGAATTTTTATCATCTGCGTTTACCAGTGCAAACGAACTCTTTTCGAGCCCATCAAACAGTTTTTTCTTTGCCCGGATATAGGAGGCAAAGTTTTGGTGATAATCAAGGTGGTCGCGTGACAAGTTCGTAAAAACTGCCCCGGTAAAATTCAAGCCTGCCATCCTTTTCTGATCCAGGGCATGGGACGAAACCTCCATAAAAACAAACTCACAGCCAGCTTCCACCATTGCATCCAGATAGTTATACAGACTGATTATGTCTGGGGTAGTATGGGAAGATGTGTATGAATCATCCATGATCATTACACGGATTGTTGAGATCAATCCACATGGGTAGCCCAGAGATACCCCTAAATCATAAAGCCATGTAGCGATACTGGTTTTTCCATTAGTTCCTGTTACCGATATAATTTTCAGGTTCTTATCTGGATGACTATAAAATTGCGAACACAAATCACCTAGAGCTGAAATAACGTCATTTACAAGTATATAAGTGATATTCTTTTCCTGATTTAATGGTAATTCAGAGCATAAAATTGTATTTGCACCAGCTGCAATAGCACCTGAAATAAATTCATGTCCATCAGCCAGATATCCTTTGATAGCTGCAAACAGAAACCCATCTTTAACTTTTCTGGAATCAATAGCCAGTCCGGATATCTCCTGATCCACTGATCCTGAGATGATCAAATCACTATTTTTATATGTGAGTTCCTTAAGTTTCATTATCCCAGGCTCATTACTAGTTTAATTGTTTGCCCCCTAACTATTCTGTCACCAGCTTTTATTGACTGACTAACAATCTTCCCATATCCCTTGATATCCACTCTAAGTCCTTCATTTTCCAAAAGGGGAAGTGCATCTATCAGGCCCATTCCGGTAACATCAGGCACCAGCCCCGGCTCAATCTTCATCTCGCTAAATACCAGCTGTTGTCCATCATTAGCTGATGAGGAAA
>CAYXQX010000368.1:0-4683 GCA_964467485.1 uncultured Porphyromonadaceae bacterium
TGTAACAGATATCTACCCTGTTCAAATGGAAGCCATGGATTTTGTCCTGGTTGGTTTAATGGTGTTGCTGATTGGTGTTATTGCCTCAATTATCCCGGTTAGAATTTTAGGCAAGCGTTATTTTTCCTCCTTTGATGGCACAGAGTTAAGCTCCTGATGTCCCCATTTCTCCTTTATTTCTGATAGGATATTGAAAACTGTATCTGGGTCGACTGCCTGGAGAAGTCTGATCCGTGTTTCACGGAAATTGAAAAGTCCTTTAAACGACACAGCAAAAAACCTCCGCATAGATATTACTGCTCTTCTTGGTTCCTTAACTTCCAGTACTTTACTGATATGTTCAGCAATAAGATCAACCTGTTCGCATACCTTGAAGGGAGGCAGAAGCTCTCCGGTATCCAGGTAATGCCTGATATCCCTGAATAACCATGGTCGTCCGATAGCAGCTCTCCCAACCATTATGGCATCAACGCCATACCGGTCAAACATTGCCTGGGCTGTTTGTGGGGAGTCAATATCCCCGTTCCCAATTATCGGGATATGAATTTTGGGATGATTTTTCACTTCACCGATAAGGTCCCAGTCGGCTTTTCCGCTATACATCTGTGCTCTTGTTCTTCCATGTATTGATAGGGCATGAATCCCAGTATCCTGAAGACGTAGAGCTAGTTCGACAATATTTTTATTTTCATCATCCCAACCTAGCCGTGTTTTTACTGTTACTGGCAGCTTGGTTGCGCAAACAACTTCCCTGGTCATTTTCAGTAATAGGGGGACATCCCTGAGCATACCTGCACCGGCACCTTTCATGGCTACTTTTTTTACCGGACAGCCAAAATTGAGGTCCAAAAGATCAGGTTCCCATTTCTCTGTTATCTTGGCAGATTCAACCATGGCTGAAATATTTTTGCCATACAACTGTATGCCGAATGGATGCTCACCCGGATGAATTTCCATTTTCTCCTTGCTCTTTTTAACGTTCCTGGAAAGGGCATCTGAAGAAACAAACTCGGAATACATCATGTCAACTCCGAATTTCTTGCATAGAAATCTAAAAGGAGGATCAGTCACATCTTCCATTGGTGCCAGAAACACAGGGTTTTCAGGTAAATTTATTTTTCCGATTCTCATGTGGAGGCAAAATTAACTTTTTTCTTTCCTTAGCAGTAATTTCTTGTTCTATCTTTGTTTTCTTTATTCTTTGCAAATCGTTATTGAGTGTTTTGTAGATACTTTAAAATACTGATTATACTTCTGGTAGCGGAATTTCCTGTTTTGCTCTTTGCTCAGGAAAATGAATCGCTCCGATGGGATGAATATGCTTCTTTCAAGGAAGATTACCACATCGATACAAGTCTGCACGACCAGTTTTACATCAGGATAAAGAATTCTAACTTCTTTAAGAACAACGAATATGCCAATGAGTTTAAGATAGGGTCCAGTTTAAGCGGATTATTTTTGGAGCCGACAATAGATTATTATGCTAGTCGACAAACAAGGATAAGGGCCGGTGTGCATTTTCTAAAATACAATGGTCGGGATAATATTGAAAGATCTGTACCGGTTCTGACTGTTCAGCATAGCCTTAATGAGCACATCGATATGGTATTCGGCACATTATTTGGAACCGTTAATCATGGCCTGAAAGAGCCGATTTTTAGTTTCGAAAAGTACCTGGTCGACAATTATGAAAATGGGTTTCAGTTTTTATTTAATTATCCTGATTTTGTTGGTGATTTATGGCTTAATTGGGAGCAGTTTATTCAGGAGGGGGATCCCTTTCAGGAGAAATTTACTGCTGGCTTAAACATGTGTTTTGATCTTTACAAGGGTGGCAATTTTAGTATAGGCTTGCCTGTTCAGACTTACTTCCGGCATCAGGGAGGGCAGATAGACAATTCTAATTTGCCAGCCGGGACGCAAAGTAATTTTGTTCAAGGATTGAAGATGCAGTGGTTTAGTGAGAGTGATTTTATTGATCTTTTAATTTTGGAGCAGGATTTTTTTCAATTTCTGGAAATTAATCCTGATAATCACATCGAGATACCGTATGGTAGCGGGAATTACACTAGTTTGACAGTGGGGACCAGGATGGGTGATTTTTCTGTCGCTTATTGGAAAGCCAAAAATTTCACTTCACCACATGGAGAGGTATTGTTCCTTTCAAACAGTGCTTATGATCCTGAGTTTTATATGGCTGAGAGGGAGGTTCTTAGCATTAAGTACCAATATCACTACAAGATTAATGATTTTCTGGATTTCATTCTCAGGATTGAACCATATTATCATTTTCACTCCGATAGGCTGGATCACTCTTTTGGTGTTTCTCTACTAGTAGACAAGAGCTTTTTTCTTGCCAGGTCAATGGGTAGTCAATAGCATAGCTAATAGGATGTTTTATCCATTTTTTCTATCCAGGCCTTAAACTCATCGCCTGCACCGGGGACTTGCATTTGCACTGTATCAAGTTCTCTTTTGTCTATTTCTTTTCCCATCTCCCGATAGATGTGAGCATCGATAAAACCAGCTTTTTCGGCATCAGCTTTCCCACTGGCAAATACTAATTTTTTTATACCCGCCCAATAAATGGCTCCCAAACACATTGGACATGGTTCTGTTGATGAGTATATTACGCAATCGCTAAGATCGTGATTGCCTAGCTTTTCTGAGGCTTTCCTGATTGCCATTACTTCGGCATGGGCAGTAGGGTCGTGGCTTAAAGTAACCTGATTTACTGCGCTGGAAATCAGATTCCCTTGTTTTACAATAACAGCTCCAAAGGGGCCGCCCCCTTTTTCAATGTTTTTTTTAGCCAGATCTACTGCAAGTGACAGGAAGCTCTGGTTTTCATCCGGGTTATAATTTTTCATGATTTGGAGAGAATAGGAAAAAGGGATAAAAAAATGCAAAGAATGCAACGCCAGCTTGTGTTTCCAGTGTATCTTCATTAAACATTGATAAAAAGGATACCATGAAAAACAACAGAAAGAAGTATTGTCCGAATTTCTTTTGAAGCAATCCGGGTACAAAAAAAGCGAATATTAGTATGATGGCGCCCAATAAGCCAAAGCTTATTCCAAGGGTAAGCCACTGATTATGTGCTCTTAGTCTCCATAAAGGATCAAGGCGTGATTGGATCTCCTCATATTTGACTTCAAAGGCCTTTGGAACATCTCCTGTTCCCACGCCAAAAAGGGGATTGTCCTTCCAAATTGAGAGCCCGGTACGCAGGTACTCTATTCTTTGAGTTACTGAATGGCCGCTGGGATTACCTCCCTTGCGGTAAACGTCGATCTCCCATATTAGCTCATACATTCTAACTTTAAACCGGTTTTTCTTCTGGTAAATATAGTTTGCATAACCAGCTTCAACCAGATTTATGTCTTCCGGGCTTAATTGGGATACTCCATTTGCATCTTTTCGCAGGCCAAGGGAGGTGATGTATCTTATTAGGGTAAATCTAACTTCCTGTCCTTTTTTATCTTTGCTGTCGTAGTCAATTTTGCTGATCTTGTTCCAGGACTCTCTCAACTCTTTTTCGCAAACATACAGACCGGTGTAATGTCCATTCTCAAGTTGCAAGTTAGTAGTGTCGTGCCAGTATAGGTTACCTTGTTCCGTTTTTTTTGCCAGATTACCAGTATCTTCCTTTATAGTGTAAAAGTCGTTGATAGTTAGTGAAATGTATAATGCCACAAGAATTGGAACAATAATTACTCCAGCCATTGTAATCCATTTTAGTAAACGGCTTTTCTGGTTTATCAACCACCTGAGCGCTAATACCAAGCCAACCAGCAAGCCTACAACGATACCTGTCATCGCTTTTACCGCAACCAGGAAAACCAGTAGATAGAGTGCCCAGGTGAACAAACCTAATCGCTCCCATTTTTTTAGCCCTTGCCGCATAGCATAGAAACTTAGTATAAAAACCGACATATCAACCAGCAGAGCCAGACGGATGTGGGAAATAAAAAGTGAAGTTTCCCTAATATCAGAGTATATATATGGAATTATTCCTGATACTATTCCGAGGCTCACCATGCTTGAAATAGTAACGGATGCAGCAAAGGTTAGCAGTATCAGCTTAAGCTGCTGTCTGCTAATCATTTCTGATGTGCCAATAACCAGGGGCAGTGCCAGGAGAGGTAATTTTATCTTAAGGTCGTGTAAGCCATAATCCCAATCGGCGCTATAAAGCATACCTATCAGAGGGATGATAAAGAAGAGCGAAAGAACCCAGATTGCCGGTCTGGATATCAGTCGTTTCCATTTTTCGACATAATCACCTCTTACTATCCAATGTATTATCAGGAGAAATTGAAAAAGGCTGGTTATCCATTTCGATAGGGGCATGCAGGCAACTATTCCAATAAGAAAAAAGATATAAATCAAATGATGAATATCTTTTGGGTTTCTGATATTTTTAAGTTCTGGTCGCATATTTTCGCAAAAATACGAATTTGTTGAGTGTACAAAGGTAGGTTTTCCACAGGAAGGTATTGAAAAGTATATGGAAAAGACCGAACAACGCTTAGTATTAAAGTTTTAATTTGTATTCGAGAGTTATGTATTCAATTGGAATTTTAACAAAAGAGCCCATATGGGGTGAGAAACTATCAGGTTTCGTCAATTCTATTGATTTTAGAATTGCAGGTAGTTTTTATGAGGACAATTCTGTTGCCA
>CAYXQX010000369.1:0-4680 GCA_964467485.1 uncultured Porphyromonadaceae bacterium
AGTAATAAATTTGGGTATAAATTGTTCCATAGAATCTACTCTCTTATTCCAACTAACTTTGCCAGTTTATGTCTCCACATACGCAGTTGGCGCGAAAACTGAATCCATCTGGTTTCAACTGGACGGCGGGTGAGATCTATCGGAACTCCCTCACTGGCACAAAAATCTACAGCAGAACGCATCCATCTACCTTGAAGAACCGCTGTACAAAAATATGATAGGGGTGGGTTGCCAATTTCATTCGTGGTCGAATTGCGTGTCACACTTAGAAAAGGCAAATCTAAGTCGTTAGAACGAATTGAACCTAATACCTCGAATTGCCTTCCATTCTCACCATCTTTCAATAATGAAAGCATGATTTCTCGATTCCAAATAGCTGCCTGGAGACTTGTTCGGTATTTGGATCCCTTTGTTATTTCTCCGACAGTTTGGTTGTCAACACAGACTGTATCAGGTCCGGGGCTTGGATACAAGCGTAAATATCCAGCATTCTGCTGCTTAATATAAACCAGCAAGTTCATGATGCGATCATTGCTCACGTGAGAGTCTAGAAAATAATCCTCTTGAAGATAAATAATATACGTTGAGTTAATATTTTCCAAAGCATTCCGCGTATTTGTAGCCCAACCTTCATCGTCACCTAATATTATTGTTTGAACACGTGAATCTGGGAAACTCAGATGGTTGGCTATAAGATAAATTGGAAATGGACAATCAGGCCAGTACCGGAATAAAAAAGTAAAAAAAGGTTCCCAAAGATCTTCGTATGCATCGCAAGATGATATCAATAAAATAGCTGTTTCTTTCTCCATAAGTTAGTTTCCGAAAATACAGGATAATATTATCAACTATATAAATTGAAGATCAAATTGGTTAAGTTAACAATAATCTAAAATAATCTATAGTAGTGTTGTTTCAAGAAAAACGGAATCAATTCTTTAGACTATTAGGAAGGATTTGTGTGATATTCAAAAGGAATGTCTTCTTATTAAAAACCATCGATTTCATTATTTTGAGACAATCCCCAAGTCATGAGTTTTATAAGGTACATTATAATACAGTTAAGCAGATATCAGGTTATCTGGACTGAATATTTCCGATATTTGGTTCATATTGCACGATATCACTAGGACGGTGATCGGAAGGAGAAGAGATGAAAAAAGCTCTCGTTACATTAGCTATTGGAGACAGATACTTAGCCAGCTACAAGAGATATTGCCATGAAACTTGGAGCAAATATGCCAAACAACACAACTTGGATATAGTAGTAATTGAAACCATTATCGATGATAGTCCAAGAGCTCAATTAAGAAGTCCTGCATGGCAAAAGTGTTTGGTTTTGTCGCATAAAAACGTCAAACTATATGACCAGGTTGCTTGGGTTGATTCCGATATATTAATAAATCCCACAAGCCCTAGTGTCTTTGAAAATGTCCCGTTAGAAATGATTGGGGCAGTAGACCTTTTTGCAACTCCGAATGTGGAAGACTATCGCATTTGGTTAGAGAAATTTTATGAATATTGGACTAAGAATGGAACAAGCTTTATTAACAATGTTACCCCGACGGATTACCATAAAAATTTTGGGTTTGAGGGAGAATTTCAGTCGGTTGTTCAAACAGGAGTCCTTGTGTTATCACCGCAATATCATAGTGGACTGCTTGAGCATGTTTACAATAACTATGAGGATAAAGGCGAAGCTCGTTGGAATTACGAAATGAGACCTTTGAGTTATGAGATATTAACAAACGAATTGGCTTACTGGCTGAATCCTAAGTTCAATATGCCATGGCCATATATTAAACAATTTCTGTACCCATTCTTAAATTCTTCAGACAGCTATATTCACAAGGCAATGAACAAAGTGATGAGAAAAAGTGGGCTGGCCCCGAAGTTTTCATTAGCAGCCAAGTGTGTTACAACGGCGTTTCTCAATAACTACTTTCTCCACTTTTCGGGCAAGGCTAGCGAGATGATGTATGTAAATCAAAAAATAACCTCGATCTTTGAAATATGATCATCGAACAAGGTGATCAATTGCCCGCCGGGCAATTGATCTCTTCTTCCCTTATCATCCTCTAATCAATAATTATTAAAGGCTCGCCCCGGCGCCAGGTGCCCTGCCAGGGTGCTTCGCAACCCTTCGTTTTCACTCAGGACAGACGTCCTTCGCAGGCTCAGGATTGCTTCGCAAAGCTCATCCTTAGCAGGAGCAAATTTTATGAAATCGTTGATCAAGAAAGTTATCAACCAGGCAGTCCGGATCAACTGGATGTGGAACTCGTTAAGCAAAACTATTATCCCGCTCGCATACTATGCACAGATCGCTAAACTACAGGGAGAGAAGCGAAAGACAATTCCGGTCTCTCCCAATCCTGTTTTTGAAGGAACGGCTGTAATGCATGGCGTTTTCGCAGGAATGAAATATCCAGAAATGGCATCTATAGGTAGTGTGTTATTACCGAAACTTCTTGGTTCTTACGAAAAAGAAATACAACCTCTGTTAAAAACGATTTGTGATAATCAGTATTCTGAGATTGTTGATATTGGTTGCGCAGAAGGTTATTACGCCGTTGGTTTGGCTATGAGGATAAAGACTGCAAAGATATTTGCATTTGATACCAATGTTGAAGCTATTCGATTGTGCGAGGCTATGGCTGAACTGAACAATGTTTCTGAAAGGATTACCACGGGGTCCTTTTGTGATGCTAAAACCTTGATAAGCCTACCTCTTACAGAGAGAGCATTGATAGTCAGCGACTGTGAGGGATACGAGAAGGAATTGTTTTCAAAAGATACTGTCGCTTTCCTTACTCAGCATGAGCTCTTGATTGAAGTTCATGACTTTATGGATATTGAAATCTCTTCATATCTCCGAGAGCTTTTTGAGTTAACCCACAATATTGAAGTCTATAGTTCCATCGATGATATAAAGAAAGCCCAACAGTATGAATATAAAGAACTTGAGGGGCTCTCCCTAGAAGTAAAAAAGCAAATACTAAGAGAAGGTCGTCCAACGATCATGGAATGGTTCTACATGAAACCACGATAAGGAATTTATCCTGCTCCTCACATAAACACTGCACCGGACAGCAACTCCGCTGCGCTCCATCGCCGTCGGTAAGCTCTACGTTAGGTATCAAAGGAGAATATAGTTAATATCAATAGTTAAGGAAGGTCCTAATTAAGGCATCAGGAAATCGATTAGTTCAAAATATCTTAGAAATAAATGTATCGGCTTCGCAATACTTAATGGGTATCGGGGCTGGGGGTGGAGTACTATCCAGTGGCGAACAATCCATATTTGATGTTCTTCAACAAAGAACCAAACCATGTTGCACTTGATACTTGAATCCAAGATAGAAGGGATTATGATATTTGTGAATTTATAATAGATAGAATCTTTTAGTGTGTGTGATTAAGTCATTACCAGCTCTCGCGAATATTTACTATCCTAGTATAAATTGTATTAGTCCATGAGATAGCAAATCTTCCAACTCGATAATGATTTGTTTCAACTTCTTTTTGTACATTGATTTTTTCTCAGTGATTGATATAAGTTTTAAATTCGTTTCCGATACATTCTTGGGAGATACTTTCGTCTTTGACTCAATCTAAATGAACAGGTTTTCCTTCCTCGATGATATTCAAGGATAAGAAAATCTAGTCTCGTCTATTAATAATTGGTATTCTAGGTTTTGATAACGAATTTGCTTGTTTCCCCACTACATCTCCGAAAATAAACAGATCTAAATGATAAATCACTATTGCTTTCATAATGAAATAGTCAAACTAAACAGCAAGTTTACCCAAAATGTTATTATATGCCCCTAGATATTTTCTCCAGTAATTCCTGAGCTTGCTTCGTATTTCCCTTTTTAGCAAAATCAATCAAGGTCTCAATGTCTTCATTAAGTGATTTCAAAGATGGGTCCTTGTTAGAGATTACAGCCTGGATCTTCTCATGGTCGGTTGCCAGATGTTTTTCATAGCTATTATAAAGTGCTTCAGATAATTTTTCACCAGGTCGTAAACCTGTGTAAATGATTTCTATATCTTTATTTGGCTCAAGTCCGGATAACTGAATTAATTCTTCAGCAAGATCCTTGATTTTTATTTGTTCACCCATATCCAATACAAAGATTTCATTTGCCATACTTAAAGTGGAAGCCTGTAGAACCAATTGCACTGCTTCGAAAATAGTCATAAAAAAGCGCTCAACATCCGGGTGAGTGATTGTAACCGGTCCACCAGAAGATATTTGTTCCTTAAAGAATGGAACAACACTACCCCGGCTTCCAAGCACGTTCCCAAAACGGACTGATACATAAGGCCGCCCAGTTTTTGTAGCTGCCTGGCGGACCATCATCTCACCAATTTTTTTTGTCATCCCCATGACATTCACGGGATCAACAGCTTTATCAGTCGAAATATAAACAAATCGTTCTACATCAAAACTTTCCGACAGATTCAGCATATTTCTTGTCCCCATGATATTGTTGGTAATTGCATCTTCGAGGTTTTGCTCCATAAGAGGAACATGTTTATGAGCCGCTGCGTGAAAAACAATCTCTGGTTTGATCCGTTGGAAGATATATCCAAGCCGATCTGTGTCTCGGATATCCGCTATGATGATTTCAAGTTTTAATTCTATTTGTTCATCCGACCAAGTTTTTATTT
>CAYXQX010000370.1:0-4674 GCA_964467485.1 uncultured Porphyromonadaceae bacterium
TGAGGTCGGTAGCGGATTCGAACCGCTGTAACTGGTTTTGCAGACCAGCGCCTAGCCACTCGGCAAACCGACCATTTTACAGGATGACAAAAATACAAATTACTTTTTACTTAAAAAACACTTAAATCAAGTCCGGGATTCAATCTTGAATTTGAATGATAATTTTCTTCCCAGGTGCATTCCTCCGCCCTGGTGGCTGCCTCCCTCGCCAACGATGCCGACAATGTGGAGTCAACCCCGGCCTGTAATTCATTTAAGTAATCACCGGTTTCTATACTTCTAATAAAGGAGGCTCCTTTGTTTGGATCTGCATCGTGAAGAGCAGATAAGAATACACCGGCACTCCTCTGCTCAGCACTTAGCGAAGCAGCACTTTTAGCAATACCGCTGTCCCAGTTATTCTTCCCGCTAATAAACACACCCCCAGAGTAATGGGCCTGGGCAATCCCCTCTGTACCCATAAACCTGGCACAGACATCTCCGAAAGCCGGTCCGATCTGTGAAGAACTAAAACTTATATTTATATCATCAGGATATTTTAAAACAGCCTGATAATTCGACCAACTATTGCCATAGGTCCGGCCTTTTCTGCTTCCCGTTCCAACAGCACTTATTGGATGAGATCCCAAGGTCCAGTTACATACATCAATAATATGAATACCCTGATCTAAAAGTATCCCTCCCGATAATTCCCTGAAATGATACTGGTTACGAATCCTCGACTCGTCATAAGACATCCCGGAGATATCCTTCACCTGCGGCATGGAAGAAAAGTAATGTAGCTCGCCACTGATGACATCACCAATGGCTCCATCCCGAATTCTTTTTACCATCTCACCATAGGTAGTGGCACGCCGGATCTGAAAACCAATCGTCATACTTAGCTTTCCATCATATTCACGACCGATCCGCTCCACCTTTCTGCAACCTGCTACATCAGGTGCAGCCGGTTTCTCGCAATAAACATGTTTACCAGCTTTTACAGTAGCCTCAAGAAAATCGGCATGGGTATAAGCTGGCGATGAAACCAAAACAGCGTCAATATCAGGATTATCCAACAGCTGCGCATAAGCTTTGGCTCCAACATAAGTGGATGAATCAGGGATTTTGGAAAATCCTTTATCCTGATTTGCCTTGTTCAGAATTTTGTGGCTGCCATCCAGCTTATCCTGGAAAAGATCAGCCATAGCAACAATCTCAATATTAGCATTCCTCGACATAGTGGAAATCACTCCCGTACCTCTACCCCCGCAACCAATAATTCCCATACGTACTGCAGAGTTTGATTTGTAGCCAAATGCCACAGCTGGCGCAACAACGGTGAAGGCACCGATCGCTCCAGTGGTCTTGATGAAATTTCGTCTGTTCGTTGTTTTCATGATAATATTTTTTATTTCACCCCCCTGTTTTAGGAGCAAGGGGGTGCTTCCACGGACGGGCATCCCGAAAAATCGGGATTTCGCAAGCTCAACAAGGCCCCCGTCCCTACACCCTTTTTCGTGACAACTCTACTGAAACAGCCTGTATCTTACCACCCATCGGAGGGTTCAGCTTCGATACCTTAACCTCTGCCTTATCCAATTTCGGGAAATCTATAAAAAGGGCATCCAATATACGTCTGGCGATATGCTCCAGCAGATAACTCTTTTCCTTCATTTCCTCTTTTATGGACTCATATGCCTTTTGGTAATCCAAAGCATCTTCCAATTCATCTGATAAAGAGGCCTTACTGCAATCAGTCTCCATTAAAAGATCAACAATAAACCTGTTCCCCACGATACGTTCTTCTTCATAATGACCATGATAGGAGTAAAACTCCATCTGCTCAATTCGTATAATGCCCATCTTGTTATATCTTCGAAAAATTAAAGCCTGAATTTAAGATTTTATAATGAATACAATGAAACTATTATTTAAAGCTTTTTTGCTTTTCATCCTTCCGAATATTTCCTTCAGTCAGGCAGTACTCAACTTTGATGATGGATATTCGATTTACGAAAATGGCTATGTTGATCAGCCATATATTGTTGTGCTCAATGATGGAGCATGGCTTTGTGCATTTACCACCTCTTCCGGAATAGAAGGTAGCTCTGGACAGCATATTGTTTCCAGTCTTAGCTCAGACAGGGGCAAAACCTGGTCGGATACTGTTCAAATTGAATCACCAAGCGGACCAGCTGCCTCTTGGGTGATGCCCTACAAAACACCTTATGGTCGTGTTTATGTGTTCTATTCCTTTAATGGGGACAACATCACCAGTTTAAATGGTAAAAGCATCAGGAATGATATGCTGGGTTGGTATTGCTATAAGTACACTGATGATATGGGGAAAAGCTGGTCGGAAAGATATCGCCTGCCTCTAAGGAAAACTAATGCCGATCTTAATAATGACTGGAAAGGAGATGTGCAAATATTCTGGGGTATAGGCAAGCCTGTTGAACATGATAATTACATGACATTCGCACTAACAAAACTGGGTAGATACATGCTGGAAGATGGTGAGGGCTGGTTCTTTCAATCCGATAATATTCAAACTGAAAAAAATCAGGATAAAATTAACTGGACTTTGCTTCCTGATGGAATGGAAGGGTTAAGAAATCCTGATTTTGGGTCTGTACAGGAAGAGTTTAACCTTGTACACATTGATGGAGATACTCTATACTCTGTTTATCGCACTGATCTTGGCTTTATTGCGGAATCTAAATCCTTTGATAACGGGCACAGCTGGTCATTACCCGGGAAAGCCAAATATCAGGATAAAACAGAATTAAAAAACCCCAGAGCGTGTCCCAGAATATGGAAAACTAAAAAGGGTTTATACCTGATATGGTATCATAACCATGGAGGAACAGGATTTGCCAATCGCAATCCCGGGTGGCTGGCTGCAGGGAAATGGGAAGATGGAGAAATGGTTTGGACACAAGCAATCGCCCTTATCTATCGAAAAGATAAAAGCTATAAGACGGGGCGCTTATCCTATCCCGATCTTATTGAACAGGACGGCGCTTACTGGATCAGTGTAACCAACAAGGAAACAGGCAGGATCATTGAGATTCCCAAAAAAAATATCAGGCAATTGAAAAGGATGACAAACAAGCTTTGATACTAATATTCAACACAAAATATTGCTTACTTTTGCAGATCTAAAAAGATTGAAATAATGGCTGACAACAATATCAATACAGAGGAGAGCAAATCCTTGAATTTTATTGAGCAATTTATTGAAGAAGATATCAGGAATGGTAAAAATGAAGGAAGGATCCACACCCGTTTCCCTCCGGAACCTAATGGATATCTGCACATCGGCCATGCTAAGGCCTTTTGCCTGGATTTCGGTCTGGTTGAAAAGTATGGTGGAAAATGCAATCTTCGCTTCGACGATACCAACCCTGCAAAGGAAGATGTTGAATATGTGGATGCTATAAAAGAAGATATCCAATGGATGGGATTCGACTGGGAAGATCGTGAATATTATGCCTCCGATTATTTTGATCAACTATATCATTTTGCCATTAAATTGATTAAAAAGGGCAAGGCTTACGTGTGCCATCTGTCGGCTAAAGAGATTAGCGAAGATAGAGGGACTCCCACAGAATCAGGTAAAAACAGTCCTTACAGAGATCGCAGCATTGATGAAAACCTCAAGCTCTTCGCACAGATGAGAAATGGGGATTTTCCTGATGACACATGCACGCTGAGGGCGAAAATCGATATGTCATCTCCCAATATGCATATGAGGGATCCCATTCTTTATCGCATCCGTCACGTAAATCACCACAGAACAGGCAGCGATTGGTGTATCTATCCAATGTACGATTGGGCCCATGGCCAGAGCGATAGTATTGAAGGAGTTACCCATTCTCTTTGTACTCTCGAATTTGAAGTCCACAGACCTTTATACGAGTGGTTTATATCAGAATTGGAAATCTTTCCTTCCCGACAAATAGAATTTGCCAGATTGAATCTGAGCTATACCATCATGTCGAAAAGGAAACTCCTGCAACTGGTTCAAGGAAAGAATGTTAAAGGATGGGACGATCCTCGTATGCCTACCCTATCCGGCCTCAGGAGAAGAGGATACACACCGGAATCAATCAGGAACTTCATTGATACCGTTGGAATTGCCAAGAGAAATAACGTCATCGATGTAGCTCTTCTGGAATTTGCTGTTCGCGAAGATCTAAACAAAAAAGCTCCTCGCGTTATGGCAGTGTTGAATCCTTTAAAAATTGTGATTACTAATTATCCTGATGATAAAGTTGAGAATCTGGAAACTATCAATAACCCCGAGGATGAATCTATGGGTGTACGTTCAATGCCATTCTGCAAGGAGGTTTATATCGAACGTAATGATTTCATGGAAGAGCCTCCAAAAAAATTCTTTCGCCTTGCGCCAGACAAAGAAGTTCGCCTCAAATCAGCTTATGTCATTAAAGCTGAGTCTGTTGAAAAAGATGAAGATGGCAACATCACTGTTGTACATTGCACCTACGATCCTGATTCAAAAAGCGGTTCAAGCACAATAACACGCAAAATAAAAGGAACACTCCACTGGGTTTCAGCCAAACATGCACTGGATGCTGAAGTGAGACTTTACGACCGCCTCTTTATGGACTCCGATCCCGACGGACATAAGGATAAAGACTTCATGGAATTTATCAACCCCGATAGCCT
>CAYXQX010000371.1:0-4646 GCA_964467485.1 uncultured Porphyromonadaceae bacterium
ATTTAGAGCATCTTGCATTTTCTTACTTAACATAATTTTTTCTTTAGTAATTTCATCTCAGGTCCTGGACCTTCATTTTATCCTTTCCACAAGCCATGAAGGTTGCAGTACTCTCTGGCAAATACGACCTCTTGATCGTGTCCAATTGGGAATTCTGCTTCAGGCTTATCACCAGGCTTGAGGTAGACTCTATACTCGGCATTAGCTGTATGCAGTTCAATCCATAAGATTGAATGGGCATCCATCATTGGGTGATCCTGATTTTGCCCGACCTTTACTACATAACCCAGATCAGTTTTTTCGATAAAGGGTACGTGCTTTTCAGTTGAAGTATCGGCAGTTGACTCTTCCAGAAGGTTCATTTCCTGGCCGCAGCAACTGAGCGTTCCTCCTCCAACATGGAGAACCTCAACAATGTTGCCGCATAATTCACAACGATAAGTAGAGCTTTTTTTCATTATGATTAAGTTTTAAAGATTATTAACAGGCTAAAAATTAGCATTCAAATATATAGTTTAAATCAAAGCCTTCAAAAAGAATAGACCTCTAACCTGGGCGATATCGACTTTCTGACAGGATTTTTCTTGAATCTATTGTATTAATCAATTCTGATGCAGACTGGCCCGTTTTTTTCATATATGAATTAACGATTCTGAAACCCAGCCAGCTGCCGGCACGTCCTGGGGATTCCTGTCCGAATTCTCTTACGAAGGGGGCTTCTCTGGTGATGCGGCTGATAAGTATACGGTCGGGAGAATAAAGTAACTCCTTCTCAATAATGTATTCCCACATGTTGGCCTCATATTGCAAGCACCATTCCAGCTGTTCTTGTGAGTAGTTGAAGATATTACATTCCTTTTCTTTTGGGAGGGACTCCTGAAGTAAATACAGAATTTTCCCTTCATAAATCATATGATCCAGTAATGTTTTCATCTCAGGATCTTCTCTTACTTCGCTCAGAATCCATGCTCTTACTGCGTTAACACTTAGGTGTTCAGGATCCATTGATTGTCTGAGGTACTGGGGTATTGCAAGATGTTTATAATACTCAGTTTCTGCCCCAAGGAAATTGTCTAAACTTATTCCTAAAATCCCGGGAATACTTACAAACGATTGATTAAACCCGGAAATGTAGCTGATCAATTGAACCGTATCAGAAATATCAAGCATTTTATTGAAGTTGTTCAGGCCGACATAAATTTTATTTTTATAGTTGTTTAAATCAGGATAAACGGAATCTGTCATTTCAAAAATTCGTTTAATGACCGGATCCTTAACAAATTGAGCCAGTGTTTCATGGATTTGTGGAGAGCTGGCCGGTCCTATTGCAATTATTTCTGAACAGAATACTGGAAAAAAATCAGGATAATTTTCTTTTAATTCCCTGATTTTTTCAGGACTATTTTGCTCAAGTGTAAATAGGTCCTTTTCAAATCGCTTGATTTCTGTGTTCTTTGTATCCAGTGCTCTACATCCTGAAAATAGAATAATTACAGTAGCAATTATAAGAAGGGATAAAGTCTGTTTATTAATTTTCATAGAGATCATACTGTTACATATTTTGTACTATTATATACATTTGTCTAATGCAAACGTTAGTATTGTAAAAATCTTACAAAAATACGATGAAAAGAAACATTTTGCTTATTTGTCTGATATTTGCCGGCGGAATTGTCATGTCGCAAGAAAGATCCAGTCCCATTAAATTCAGTTTGATTGGTAGTCCTCATCTTAGCTGGTTGAAATCGGATGTTGTTGATAATGAGAAAGGACCAATGTATTTTGGATATTATGCGGGTCTTGAGTTTGATTACTTTTTTGAAGATAATTATGGTTTCTCAACCGGGATAAATCTTGAAAGCACAGGAGGTAGTTTGACTTATCTTGAAGAGCAGGTTATTCATTTTGATGCGGGGGCTGATACAATGGCTCCCGGAACGAAGATGACCTTTCAGTTGAAGTATCTTGATATTCCACTGGGCTTGAAATTTACATCCAGCGAAATAGGTTATACGACTGTATTTGCCGATGTTGGACTCAATTTGCTTATTAACACTAAGGCTACTGGTACTGCAACAGATAACAATTATGTTAAAGAGCCTATATCTGAAGAAATAAGTATGTTTAATATAGGTTATCATATAGAGGGAGGTATACTTTATTCGTTTGGAAATAATTTATCACTGGTCATTGCCATTGAATATCGCAACACATTCCTGGATTTAACTAACGATAGGGGTGCACCTGTAACAGATAATGTATATATCAACCAGCTAGGATTAAAATTAGGTCTGGCATTTTAGTATTTATATAGCAAATTGTCATGAAGATTCTTTTAGCGCAGCTGAATTTCCATATTGGTAATTTTGAAGCAAACAGACTTAAGATGGAGTCTGTTATTAAGGACGGAATTAAAAGAAATGCGGATTTAGTAGTTTTTTCCGAACTCTCTGTTTGTGGCTATCCTCCGCTAGATCTTTTGGAGCAAAGGGATTTTATCGATGCTTGTTTAGATTCAGTAAAGAAATTAGCATCTCTTAGCCATTCGATTGGAATTATTGTTGGGGGACCTGCTATTAATCCCAATGTAAGAGGTAAAAATCTTTACAACGCTGCATACTTTCTGTATGGTGGAGAAGTAAAGGATATAAGATATAAAAGTCTACTTCCCACTTATGATATTTTTGATGAGTACCGTTATTTTGAGCCGAATAGTGAATTTGACATAGTTGAATTCAGAGGTAAGCGGATTGCTCTAACGATCTGTGAGGATCTCTGGGATGATCAGCCGGTTGAAAATGCTTTTTCGCGCAGCAAGCTATATCCTGTTTCTCCTATGGAAATGCTTATTGACCAGCAAGCAGATATGATCATAAATATTTCAGCGTCCCCGTTTGCTGCTAATAAGCTGAACAGTCGAAAAAAAGTTATGTCACAAAATGCTGTCAAGTATGGTTTGCCGATTTTTTATTCGAATCAAGT
Source organism: uncultured Porphyromonadaceae bacterium (assembly GCA_964467485.1). Lineage (GTDB taxonomy): Bacteria > Bacteroidota > Bacteroidia > Bacteroidales > UBA12481 > JAUVKA01. The sequence continues at coordinate 2,983 of CAYXQX010000371.1, forward strand.
GGGAGCAAATACAGAATTGATTTTTGATGGTTCATCTATGGTGGTTGGACCGGATGGTAATATTTTTGACAGCTTTGTTCCTTTCAGGGAAGAAACAAGGGAATATCAGCTTGAGGATGTTTTAACCCTGGGCATTGGGAAGCCGATTGCGGAATATTCAATTGTCAGCGATGAATATCGCCTTGAAATGATCCATAATGCACTGGTATTCGGCATAAAGGACTATTTTAGTAAAGTTGGTTTTTCGAAGGCAACCTTGGGGCTTTCGGGAGGAATAGATTCTGCTCTTACATTAGTATTGGCTGTGAGAGCTCTTGGAGCGGAAAATGTTAGGGTGCTACTTCTACCATCTAAATACTCCTCTGATCATTCGATAAGCGATTCAATTGCCCTGGCCAAAAATCTAAATATCAATTGGGATGAGATAGATATCCAGACAGTGGTTGATGAAGTTGAGCTGAGCATTAGGCCAATATTTGGTGAGCTCCCTCCTGATGTTACGGAGGAAAATATTCAGGCCAGAACCAGAGGTTTGATGCTGATGGCTTTATCGAATAAGTTAGGCCATATTCTATTAAATACTTCCAATAAAAGTGAAGCGGCGGTAGGTTATTCTACTCTTTACGGTGACATGAATGGTGGTCTTTCTGTTCTTGGTGATGTTTACAAAACGGATGTTTATGCTTTATCCAGATTCATTAATAGAGAATTGGAAGTAATTCCAGTCAGTATTATTGATAAACCACCATCTGCTGAACTGCGCCCCGATCAAAAAGACAGTGATTCACTCCCTGATTATTCAATTTTGGATAATATTTTATACCGTTTTATTGAATTGAAAGAATCTGTAAATACTATTGTTTCTTCAGGTTTAGATGAGAATCTAGTAAGGAAAATCGTCAGCCTTGTCAATCGTAGCGAGTATAAAAGATTTCAGGCACCCCCCATTTTAAGAGTTTCCAGCAAAGCGTTTGGGCTTGGTAGGAGGATCCCTCTTGTAGCTAAGTATTAGGATTAAAAGAACTCTGTTAATCTTTTTACAATATGTCTTTGGCATTTACTAAAATTAGATATATTTTAGCGGAATTATGGGAGCGGTGTGTTCGCTCTTGTAACTAGAGAAGAGATTTTTTGTTATTTGATTGCCTTACAGTTGATTGACAATACTTTAATTTTTTTATAACTTAACTTAAATTTTTTACATTATGAGTAAAAACTTACGTTTTACTATGGTCTGGATGTTTGCGCTATTGCTGACGTTCGGATTTTCGGTAAAGACAAATGCTCAGTGTACTGCTGAGTTGACTTCTTACACTGTGATGTTGGAGGGCATTGAGTATGGTGGCCTTCTGGATCAGAATACCCAGTCAATTGAATTTACTGTACCTTATGGAACCGCGGATTATTTGGGAGGCACATTATTGCTAAAAGGGATATTCGAGTTTGTTGGTGACAATGTAACACATTCAGAAGATACTCCTGTTTCTCAAGTGTCTGGAGAAACAGTGAATGACTTTACTAGTCCGGTAGTATTTACTGTTCACGGGCAAATTGGTACCGGTGAAGGTACACCTTGCACTCTTGAGTACTTTGTGACTATCACTGAAGCTGAAAACTGCTGCAATGATATTGAGGACATGGCAGTTGCTGGATCATTTACTGAT